>JAHFAF010000118.1:0-2062 GCA_023250715.1 Pseudobdellovibrionaceae bacterium
AAACTGCAAAGGATTTACGAAAATACTGACAATGACTTTCGGGGCTAGCTCCTTGGCTCTTCGGATCAAACGCAAATGCCCTTCGTGAAGACAGCCCATGGTGGGAACAAAGGCAATTTTCGTCTCGCGCTTCCAACGAAGCGCTGTCTCTTGAACGACTTCTGGGGATTGAAGAGTCAACATATTTTAATCAGCGAACGAGTGGCTGGCATCCGGAAAGACACCTTCGCGCACTTCCTGTGCAAACTCCTGAAGCGCATCTTTTACCTCTTCACCAACCTGGGCAAAGTGCTTCAAGAACTTCGGTTTGAAATGAGGATTCATTCCGAGAAGATCGGTGGAAACGAGAACCTGGCCATCGCAGCCGACACCCGCCCCGATTCCTATGGTCGGGATCTGAACTTTTTCCGAAATCGCTTTCGCAAGTCCCGAAGGGATGCCCTCAAGAACGATCGCGTAAACGCCTGCGTCTTCCAATGCCAGAGCATCTTGCATCAGGGATTCTCTTGCCGAGGGGCTTTTCCCCTGCACTTTGAATCCACCCATCGCATGCACACTCTGAGGGGTCAGGCCGATATGGCCCATGACGGGGATTCCGGCTTCCACAATTCTTTCGACCGTCTTTGCCATCGTGACTCCGCCCTCAAGCTTCACCCCTTCGGCCATTCCTTCCGAAATTAATCGTCCGGAGTTTCGAAGTGCTTCTTCCGCGTTCACTTGATAGCTCATGAAAGGGAGGTCCGCGACGACATGCGCATGACGGGCGCCGCGAGCCACCGCCTGGGTATGGTAGATGATTTGATCAAGAGTGACGGAGAGGGTGTTTTCTCTGCCCTGGAAAACCATGCCCAGCGAATCTCCTACGAGTAAGATATCCACGAGCTCGTCCGCTAAACGCGCGAAAGTATAGTCATAGGCGGTACAGGCAACCAGCTTCACCTGGCCTTTCAAGGCCCGGATTTGGGGGGTGGTCATTTTTGAGTTCATGGGCTCATTCTCTATACTTCAACCTTAGCCGAGCTACAAATCGGCCCTTAAAGTTATCCCAGCGGCATAGGCGGTGCCCGAAATGTCGTATCCCGGCCCCCCTATAAAGGAGGGATCTTGTTTATCCACCCGTCGGTATTGCATCCAATGCTGTTGGCCATAGACGCTCACGTAAGTGGGCCAAAGCCAACCCTCGCTTGCTGGGAAAAAATAGCTCGCCGAAAGGCCCGCCACATGTGTGCTGCTATCCAAAAGATTCACGGGCCCGGAAAGATCGGACAGAGGTGTCGGGCGGTATTGATAGCCTGCCGAAATCCAAAGTTTCTCCTTAAGAAAGGGAAGCGAGACCGAAGCACGCGGGTTTAAAGTGTCGCGCACCGGAATCGCAGGAACCTGAGTAGTAAAAGAATTGCCCGCAGAATCTTGCGTAGTGAGGATGAGAAACGCCGGCTGGTAATGCGACCAACGTTGCCAAGCGAGCCCTGCGGAAACTTTCATGAAAGAAAAACGGTGCTGGAGATCCACCTCGAGACTGGATGGTTCGAAATAGAGCGAGCTCTTCATTAGAAGAGGCTGTTGCACTACGTCCTGCCCGCCCAACTGTATCTTTCCATCGAACGTGAGCTGTGAAGAAGGGTTGATCTCTTGCCGGTAAACCAAACCGAAACCGGTGTCCCCGCTGCGTGCATAGAGGCCGGTCACGGCCGCGGTATTCAAGCCCACATCGAAAGCGAGTCGTCCGGTGGGGTTTTCTCCATTCATCACCGCGTCGGCAGATCCTGCCGTCGTGAGGTAAACGCTCACGCCCGCGCCAAAGTAGATTGTCTCCGGCCACAGCTCGACGGCGGCGCTAAATGTTCCTTTGAATTGCTGATCGGAATTCCCGTAGCGGAGCGACTGAAAATCGTAAGGGCTTCCCGCCCGAAAAGTGCGGATCTTTTCGTAGGGGCCGGAAAGAACGATGCCTATGCCGCCCTGACGGCTGAAGAGGTCGGGCAACTTAAAGGGATACACAAGGGCCGCGGCCCAGAGCATGCTGGAGGAATTCTCGAGCGTGATGGACTGGGTATTTTCC
>JAHFAF010000118.1:2072-11494 GCA_023250715.1 Pseudobdellovibrionaceae bacterium
AAGAACCACACCGAGAGGTCGGTAATGAGCTCCGGAGGAAAAAGTGGAAAAACTTAAACAGACATTTTCCTGCGAAGCAAGAAGGCTCGGGTTGTAGAGAGCAGCAAAAGGATTTTCGCTCTCGGCCGTAACGCCATTCACTCTCCCCGTGCTTTCCCCCCCCAATCCGAAGTTGCGGTCCTGCGAGGCATTCGAAAAAACTGCCCAAACGAGGATGAGCGAGGCAAAAACTTTTTGCGCGAGTCGAAGATAGTGTTGCAGAGTTAATTCCTCGGGCCTCGCATTGGCGCCAATTTGCTCGGATGCAAGCAGCGATTCCACCGGCGCTTTGGGGAATGCTGCTTTCAAGTTACTCGCCACTTTTTTCCTGCGCTGACGAAAGGCAGCTTTTACGACCTCGCTCACTCTTTGTGCCAAGTTTTTTTCCACGATCTTCGGCTCGAAGAGAAGTGCCTCAGAGGAAACAGCCGGAGCAGGATAAAAGGCACCGGGTGGAATAGTCCCGACATTGGAGACTTCAAAATGCAACTGCATGAGAACACTTAAAGCAGCGTAGGCATCATCTCCTGGGCGGGCGTTCAGGCGGTTCGCGAACTCTTTTTGAAAAGTGAGGACGAGCCGCGGGAAACGCTCTTTGTGCTCCAAGAGTTTGAACAAAATCGCAGAGGAGAGGTGGTAAGGAAGGTTGGAAAGTACCGCCACCTTTTTCTTTTCGCCGAGGAGTTTCCCCAAATCCGCCTCGAGAAAATCCCCTTCAATCAAAGTGAGTTTGGGGTGCTGCTCGCGAAGATAAGCCGAAAGCTTGCGATCGATTTCGAAAGCCACGACTGGAAGGGAGGTTTTTGAAAGAAGCCTCCCCGTCAGAGCGCCCAAACCAGGGCCAATCTCCCAAATTTCGTCCACACCCTTCGTGTCCAACAACAACTGAGTGAGCCGGTCGCCCCAATGAGGAGAGGTCAGAAAATTCTGGCTGAAGCTCTTTCTCGCATTGGCTTGGAGGGAGAGCAAAATGTCGCGGGGGTGGGCCACTACAGTGCTTGTAATCGAAGCGTTAAGACTTTCAACCCCCGTCTTATTTACTTTCATGATTCTAATGGCTTATGACATATGAAAGTGGTTGGAGGAATGATGTATCTAATCTTAATCATAGCGTTTATTGCAGCGTTTCCGGTTCATGCCGATACCCACCTCGCCTACATGCGCGAGGTCGGAGAGACAAAACAGATCTATCTCGCCAACGGAAAAGGGGAGGATGCGAAGGCGGTGACCTCAGGGGAGGCTTGGCATCTCTATCCGGATTTGGATAGCTCGGGCCGCACGCTTGCGTACGTGGAAGGAACTCCCGAGGCGGGCCTGAACGTGGTCACCTTGGACATTAAGAGTGGGGAAAAGGTGGCCCGCACGCAAGGGCCTGGCATGCGGCTCCATCCCGATTTTTCCGGAAATGGTAGATACCTTGGCTTTAGTACTCAAGCCGATCCAACGAGCCGCGCTCAAATCGAGATTCTTGATTTGCAATCGAAGTCTTCCGAACCCAAGAAAATTGTTTCCGATTACAACTGCTATTTTCCCGCTCTTTCTTCCGACGGAAGTTTTGTGGTCTTTCAACGGACTAAAGGGAAAGACTTAAAGGACATCGTTTTGATGAACCTTGCCGATGGAGAGCAAAAAGTTCTGACCGATGAAAAGGGAGAGGCCATGGCACCCTCTCTTTCTTTCGACGATCGCTACATCGTCTTCACTCAACGGGTAGAGAATAACTGGGATGTCTACCGCATGGATTTGCGCGATAACTCGGTCATCCGTCTAACGGATTCCCCTGCGCGAGACTTCGCTCCCACTTTGCGCGCCGATGGCTCCGTTCTTTTTGCGTCGGATCGTACAGGGCACTTCCTAATTTATGAAATTTCTAAAGACCGATCCGAGACGAAGTTAATAGTCGGCGGTGAAGGAGAGTTTTACGCGCCATCGGTAAGCGGCGAAGTGGAATTCGTACAAGGTGGCTTGGCTGCGCTGCCCGACCCCGCTCGATCTTCCTTCGGCACCACACGTGTGGGAAATCGGATCTATATCGTCGGTGGCCACCAGGGGCACGAACACACCTATCCGCCTGAGTCGTTCTTGGATGAGGTCGCTTACTACGATCTGGAAACCGGTAAATGGGAGAAGACTTCTCCTCGCCCCTCGGCAGCGCACGGTTATGGTGTTGCGAGCCGGGGAAGATTCCTTTACGCGTTCGGTGGATTTGCTTATTCCGCTGAGCACGATCCGAAATGGAAATCTTTGGATGCGATAGACCGGCTGGATACCGAGACGGGAGAGTGGACTCGGCTCCCCGTAAAATTGAGTCGTCCGCGTTCTTCCAATGTCGTCGTTCCCGTCGGAGATAAAGTTTATCTCATTGCCGGCTGGGATAGCACGCCGAAGAAACAGGGCGATCTCGACGGCGAGTTTTTGCGCACCATCGAAGTTTTCGACATGAAGAAGGAAACTCTCGAGCTCTCTCCCTACGAGCTGCCGAATCCTCTTCGTCGTGCATTGACCGCAGTTCTTTACAATAGCGAAATCTTGCTCGTTGGAGGACTCGGTGTAGGGGCTTCCCACTTCGAGCTACTGGATAAGGTGACGGCCTTCAATCCCTTTACGGGGCAGTGGCGGGAACTACCTCCCCTGCCGTTTGCGACCTTCGCGCCGGCCGCGGGAATTCTCGCCGATACCTTGTACGTCTTTGGCGGTATGTTCAAGACAGGCAAACTCGACTACGTCTACGTGAATCACATTTACGCGCACCAGTTCGGAATGCCTGAGTGGAGAAACACGGGGCGTTTCTTGGCGGAGTCGAAGGGTTTCGCGATGGTAGTTCCCTTGGATTGCTGTCGGCGTCTTGGAGTTCTAGGCGGCCATTCCTATCACGACGATACAGACTCGCCGATCACAACCTTCGAAACATTCGCCTCACACTGACGGTCCCGTATTTGCGAGCGGAGCGAAGCAATCTCATTGTTATGTCGCGGACGCTGTCGCGGTCCACGAGTCGGCGATGAGGTGCCCGCTTTTGTTTCTCAAGTGAGCGATGAGGCCAATCATCGCGGCGTTATCCGAACAGTGGCGAGACGGCGGAAAGTACGCATTCGGTAGCATGTCCCGCAAGCGGGAATTACACGCTACTCCTCCGGTCACCACCACCTGCTGAACGCCCAATTGAGCCTGGGCGAGAGAAATTTTTTCGAGTAATGGATCTAAGATCGCTTCTTGCGCGGCCGTGGCGTAAGCCGCTTTGTCTACTCCGTTCGATTTTTTTACTTCCAAAGCAACGGCAGTTTTAAGGCCCGAGTAAGAAAAATCAAATCCTTCGAGCCGCGCGCGCGGAAAGCGTATCGGTAATTTCTTTCGATCCAGCCCCGCTTCTTTCACCAGCTTGTCGATTTTAGGTCCGGCCGGATACTCGAGCCCCAAAAGTTTTCCTATCTTGTCGAATGCTTCGCCAGCGGCATCATCTCGCGTGCCGCCCAAATGAGAAAAGTCTACGGCAGAGCGTACATGAAAAAGCTCCGTGTGTCCGCCGCTGACTACAAGTGCTATCCATGGAAATGCCGGAGAAGTCCCGCCTTCGAGATCCGCAAGTAGCGGCGAAAATAGATGTGCTTCAATGTGATCCACCAGAGAAAATGGTTTTCTTAATTGGTAGGCGAGTCCCTTCGCAAAAGAGACTCCCACAAGAAGTGCCCCGATGAGCCCTGGTCGATTGGTCACCGCAATCCAATCCAAATCCTGGTAGCGCAAAGACGCCTTCTTCAATGCCTCTTCGACCGCAAGGGGAAGAGCCTTCAAATGTTCGCGGCTCGCGATCTCAGGAACTATTCCCCCATGCTTCTGCATCGAGGCCACATGCGAATACACCACATCCGCCAAAAGCCGCGAGCCCGCCGAATCGACAATGGCGGCGCAGGACTCATCGCAAGAAGTATCAATAGCAAGTATTTTCACCTCTCAAAAGGTATCCGTTACATTCTGAGAAAGTCCAGCCTAATGGTAGATGCGGGCGAGGTTTTCATCGCCGGAGGGCTTATTGGCGATGGGGCCGCGGCCCCCGTTGGATTGTTTTACGAAGAGTTTTCCCATCAGGGCGTCGAGGCCGATGAATTTTACCGAGTAGCCGATGCGGCCTTTGTGGTTTGTGGGGGTCCAACCACTATGGATCATGTCCTTTGTTGCGAATCCAAATTCGGCCGCGTTTCCTTCATTAATGAAGGGCAGTCCCACAGCACTTGTAAGCGCGTGGGATTCAGGACCTTCGTCCGAATAATTTCCGTAGGCGCCGCTGGCCGATCCCTTCGCATCGATCTTGATCCAGCCTTCTCCACGGTTGCCGGAAACGGGAAAGTAACGAGCTGTCGTCGGTTCGCGCGATTGGATGATATTTCCGTTCGGTTCGGCAGATTCTAAGTAGTCTGGGTAATTCGCCTCGGCGTACTCCGGCTCCAAATAGTCATTCTGATCGTTCGGGTTCGGAAACACCGGATAAAACATTGCATCGAAAATACTTGGCGAGTGAATCATTTGTAGAACGGTTCTCAAATTGCCGGGCTTTCCGGGATCGGGCCAGCCGCTTTGCCGATTTCCATCGGGTCGTGGGACGCCGTTGAAGGGATGGAGTGCATCGAAAAGAGCCATGAGCTTGGTGTTCATGATTCCCAGCCTCTCACCGGGAATGAAGGAGATGTTCACCATCTTATTATTATTACCTGGCCGATTTGCCGTCGGCATCAGAGTGTCGATCTGTGGATCGGGGCCGATGCGGCTTCCAAAGGGCTTTGCCGAAGCGAATGCCTCCATGGTCGGGAAAGCGGCATCGACCCAGGCTTGCGGCATGAAAAGCATTCTCGGCTTTGAAGTGAGTTTCACCGTGAAGTACGTGATGATTTCCGGCGTTTTGGTGAGGCTTCCCACCATATCGTTAAACTCGATCAGATTCGGGCGACCGACGCAACCGTCGCCGACCACATTGAAGTTTACGTAAAAGATTGCGGCATTCAGTTTATGTTCTTCCAGCCGCAGATACTCATTTCCCGTCGGGGGCATAATCTCAATTTGAAATCCATCGCGATTGGCGAACGCCAAATTTCGCCGCGCGGATTCGTAGGCAACTTTTCGAATCGGGTGCGTGTCGTTCTCGCTGATTTGCCCGCCTCCCACTTCATTCAACCAGTCTCCGATTTGCCGCATTTGTTGGGCGTGAAATTGAGTCCGTCGTGAGTACGTATCGATCAAATGCTGGGCGAGAATGCGGTTATCATCCGCGGCTGCTCTGCACTCTTCGTTCGCAGCATCGGCAATTTTTCGGATTTGGGCTTGCAACGCTCGCGCGAAAGGATCGAAAGATGCAATCACGGGAGGAACTACGATGGGTGGAAGACCGCCGACCTGGGGTGAAGCGTTTCGGCAGAGGTTCGTGTTGGGCTCGTATCTTCTTCCGGACAAGGAAACGTACCCATGCGCCTGCTGACAAATGAAGGGCTCTGTATTGGGCGTTTGCGGGCCGCCATTGATGAATTCAGTACCTCGCGGAAAATTCAAATTGTGCCGGAGGTGGGTGACCTGCGTGCGCATCGCGAGCTCTTTCACGTCCTGGCGGATGTGGTAATTGATCATGCCTAAGCGATTCATCGTATTCGCCTGCCATGCTGCACCGGAATAGGCCGCGCTATCCGCCGCGAGCTGCAAATTAATTTTCGTGTTCACCAGATGGCCGAAGTCCATCACGAAGGCGAACAGAATGAACATGAAGGTGAAGATTAGGGCAAAGAGAATGGCCACTTGGCCACGCTCGCCCCCGTGCGAGTGCCGTTTGTAATGTCGAACCCCCATGTTCATTATTATACGCCGCATCAATACCGTTTAGAATTCCTCCCTTAAGTATCGGCGCCCAAAAAGCCCTCTTTGAATGAAAGATTAAGGAGTTAACTCCACAGTGCTGTTCTGCATTTAGACACTGAAATTTACCTGAAAAGCTGCCGATAAGAGGGAAAGGAGTTTTCCGCATGAAGAAGCGCAATTCTCAGTTCTATTCGTGGGTCATGGGAATCCTGCTCGGTATCACTCTCACTGTGGGTGTCGGGTATTACCAGGATGGACAGGCAGCTCCCAACTACGAGTACCTCGATCTATTTACGAAGGTCCTACACTTCGTCCAAAGCAATTACGTGGAAGAAGTGGACACGAAGAAGCTTATCGAGGGCGCTATTAAAGGAATGCTGACCACTCTCGATCCCCACACGGTCTATTTGCCGGCGGATCAATTCAAGGAAATGCAGGTCGATACGAGCGGAAAATTTGGCGGCCTGGGAATTGAAGTCATGATCGTGGATGGTTATCTCACCGTCGTGACTCCCATTGAAGATACGCCCGCCTTTGCAGCCGGTGTCGAGCCTGGCGATCGGATCATCTTGATAGAAGACAAGATTAAGAAGCTCAAGAAGGATACGAAAGGTCTTACTCTCCAAGAAGCGGTAAACCTCATGCGCGGCGAGAAGGGCACGAAGGTTACGATTCAAGTTCAGCGCAAGGGAAATGAAAAACTTCTTCCCATCGAGATGAAACGCGACATCATTAAGGTAGTGGCCGTGAAGGGCGGAATGATGGAAAAAGACTACGCCTGGCTTCGTATTACGAATTTTCAGACAAACACGGGCCGCGATTTGCGCCGCAAGATAGAGCAGCTCACCAAAGACAATGGCCGGCCCCTTCAGGGTGCGGTGCTGGATCTTCGGTACAATCCGGGCGGCCTCTTAGAGGAAGCCGTCAATGTAGCAGGAACTTTCCTCGATAGACTTCCCGTCGTTTCGACCATCGGCCGCAATAAGAGCAAAAAGGAAGTGGAGTACGCACGCGCCGCGAATCCTTATAAGGACTTTAAGATGGTGGTCTTGGTGAACGAGGCTTCTGCTTCGGCTTCCGAAATCGTGGCCGGCGCTCTTCAGGATCACAAACGGGCCATCGTGGTGGGAAAACAGACCTTTGGTAAGGGCTCGGTACAAACCGTTATCGATTTGGAAAATAAGTCGGGATTAAAACTCACCATCGCGCGCTACTACACGCCCAATGGCCGGTCCATCCAGGGTAAGGGCATTACCCCGGACATTGAAGTGGAGAGGCTGGATGTCGCTCTCATTGAAAAGGCTCGAAAAGGAAAGGCCCTTCGCGAAGCGGATCTCGAGAATCACATCAAGGGCGAAAATGAGGTCACAGAGGACGAAGCCGCTGAGGGCGGAAAGGTGACCAAAGGGGACGGAAAGGACGATAAAGACGGCAGCAAGAAAGTCGCTGACGCGATACAAAAGAAGGTTCGACTCGACGATCCCAAGGAAATTCTAAAAACCGACTTCCAACTCCAACAATCCTTGAGCTACCTCAAGGCTTGGAACATCTTCGTCGACGGATCTCCAGAAATTGCAAAATCTGTATCCTCCGAGAAATCAGCTAAGAAATAAGCTAGTTACCTATAGAATACGACGATAGGTGACATTTTTTGTAATTGACTCGGCGCGACTAAACCAGTATTTTGACGATTGAAATTCCAACAAACTGGGCAACTTTGGTGTGTTAAAATTAAATGAGTTTCAAAAACTATTTCAATTCGAGGACTAACGATATGATCCGTTCGGCTCTCATCTCTACTATTACCTTGTTGTTTTCCTACTCGGCTCACGCGGTTGAAATTGGCGCGCGGCCAGCGGCCAAGCCCGTGGACGTGTCCGTAACGGACATCGTCGGTCGGCGAGGCGGAGCCTCCATGTTGGAAGAAATCCGCAAACAATATGGCAATGGGCCGGAGGCGGAGAAAAAGATTAAGGAGCTACACGCGGCGGTCGAAGCCAGCAATACCGCTACCGGCAAGGTAGTTAGAGCCGAGCTAGATAAGAAGTACGACGCTGCTTTCGGGCCGAAAGGCACCCAGGACCTTCGGGATGAATATTATCGTTCCGCAATGGATGCGATTTCGAGAATCGGTTCCGTTCGTGTAGTCGATGCCCAAACGGGAACCGGGCGGTTTGAGTACGACACCGATTCTCCCGTGGGAAAATTTTTCGATAGAGTGGACAGCGCTGCTCGTAAGCTGGACGGAACGGTTCCCGCGCCTCGTCGCGAAGCCATTATGCAAGTTTCTCAGCTGGGTGATGCGGATCTAGTACGCGGCGTCTTGAAGACGGCGGAACGTTTCGATCGCCAAGACGGAACAACTGAAGGAAAAGGAACCACTCACCTTACCGAAGTAGGAAATTACGTGAAGCAGATGATGGCGGCTCGCGACGGCCGGGTTTACGACACCTCGGTAGATGGGAAAGAGGTCCCGGTCACCACATTTCGCGACAGCGATGGATCTCGTCAGGCGATGGATCGCTCGGTCGGAAGTATTGCGGGCCTAATGAAAGATGCCGCGGCCACCAACATGACCGCAAATGAGTTTCATTTGCTCATGAAACAGGTCGGCGCTTACACCGATGAAATGGGTAATGCGGATGCCAATACGGTGGCGGAAGCCGAGAGAGCGCTTCGCGGATTGTCCGCGACGTACGGCGCTTATGCCGCTGATTTGAAGGCGAATGCCGCGAAGTTGAAGGCCTCCAATAAAGCTCTTGAGACGGAAAAGATAACCGGAACAGACCTTAAGGGTGCCGCAGTCGAGATGAAGGACGCGGCTGGTCGGGTCATTCAGGTGAAGGACGGCTTGACCGATAAACTGCGTTCCGCTCTGAATGAAGCCTTGAAAGATATCGACGTCGAGAAGACTCCGCTCCCAGAGCTCATGGCTCGCGTGGAAGCGAAGCTCAAGGAAAAGGGCATGGGCCCAAAAGAAATCGAAGATGTCTTGCACCTATTGCGTGAAAGAGCAACTAAAGCGGTCGTTGAAAAAATTTGGCGTCTCGAGCTTCTTGGCAAGATTGCAGCGGGCGATACCGAGAAATTCTTCTGCTACAAAGATCCCGCTACGGGCGAACAGTGCACGTTTGGATTGGATGCGGGCTTGCTCGCCGGTGCGTTCAAAATGTGTCAAACCGGTGGAGCTGCGGGAGCCGCGCTTCCGGGAACGCACTCCATTACGCCGCGGACTCGTCCGGCGAATGCCGGCGCGGGCGCGAACTAGAAGCCGCGCTTTTCGCACTAAAAACTTTTCTTTAAAAAATTTGCCTTCCCCTGATTCCGAACGGAGTCAGGGGATGGTTACTTCTTGAAGGGCAACATGAAAAACACCCAGACCCTGTTTGTCCTCGTCTTTTTCCTAGTTTCCCAATTGATTTCTTGTGCGGGATCGCCGACTCGAGGGCCGGAAGGCGCTGTATTGAGCGCTTCACATAGCAAACTTCAGCTCTTGTTCGGCGCGCAACGAAAGCAGGCCATTCTCCCTTGTGGTTGCTCAATTG
>JAHFAF010000461.1 GCA_023250715.1 Pseudobdellovibrionaceae bacterium
GAGGGGCTCGAAGTTTTGCGGGTCCAGGTTGATTGGGCCGCCGCAAATGAAAGCTTTGGGATCGCTTCCGTCGTGAGAGAAAAATCAGGGACGGAAAGTTTGATGAGACGAGCACTTCGGCCCAATCCCTTCGGGAGCTACCGCGCACGCCTCGAGGATGCGGCGACGCACCAAGCTATTTACCACGACGCCATCGGGACCGGGCAGGAGTTCAGAAGGCTCACTCGCGCATTCACTTTCCGATTCCCAATGCCTGCTGAAGGCGTTGAGTTTGTTTTGACTGCGGAGAATCCCACGACGGGTGTAATGGAAGAAGTTTTGAGACAGCCCCTTTCGATTCCGGCCGAAAAAGAAGAGCCCCTTCAGGTCGAGGTGAAGTCGGTACTTGCGGCAGAAACAACTCCCTCAATTCTGGTCAGCATTTATTCCGAGGGCTATTCCTACGACGCCAAAGAAAAATTTTGGAGAGATGCCGACAAAGCGGCAAAATCCCTTCGCCAATATGAATTTCCTGGGGCGAAGCGGATGGAGTTTCAGGCGGTATTTTCCCCGTCCAATCTCGCCATTGGATCTGCGCAAGATTTAGGCCTTCCGGTCGCCGAGCGGGATACTTTCTTAGGACTCTACTTTCCTTACTGGAATAAGTTTGGACGTTGGTACCACGTAGTATATCCGACAAGGGAAAGCCGCTATCGACGTGCCGTCGGCCAAGTGGCATACGACTATCCGTTGGTGTTGGTCGATAATGCAAGCTATTGGGGGATTGGGAATTTCAATGAGCTAACGGCAGTGCCGAGCAGTCACCCTTCGTTTATTTATCTACTTACTCACGAGTTTGGTCATTTCTTTGGGTTGAACGAGGAGTATGAGGGCGGGGGGCCGACGGAGCTATCCTTCTCGCCCGGAATTACTGAGCCATGGTCGCAGAACATCACTTTCGACCCGAAGAACGTGAAGTGGAAACAGTTCGTGGCCGAAAAGACTCCTCTTCCGACACCCCAAAGCTATTGGCAGGGCGGCCAGTGGGGAGCTTATCTCGGTGGTTATGCCGATTCGGAGCCGCAACATCACAGTCACAAGCCGGGCTATTCTTGCACGATGGAATCCGGCACGAAGTTCTGCCCCGTCTGCAGAGCAGCAATCGAAGCCAAGATCACATTTGATTTAAATCAAGCGAAGTAGTTCCGCTTTCATCTCCGCATTGCAAGTCGTGATGAAATTCGATCCGAGGTGGGTCTCTTTGCCCTCGAAGGTGAAATATTGTCCGCCGGCTTCTTTAATGAGAATGGCCAGAGGGGCTACGTCCCAAGGCGAGACGATGGGATCGATCATGGCATCTAAAGCTCCGCGCATCACAAGGCCATGGGCGAAGCAATCGGTGTAGCCCCGGCAGATCTCCGCTTTTTTTGCTACCGCCTGCTGGACGTACGTTTTTCCGGAGGATTCAAAGCAATTCATATCCCCGCAAGATACAAATGCCGATTCAAGAGTGGTGGTGGGAGACGTTTGAAGCCTTACCCCATTACAAAAGGCGCCGAATCCTTTCGCCGCAACATAGGTCTCTCCAATCGCGGGAAGAACCATGATGCCGACTACGGGCTCGCCCCTTTCAACGAGGGCTAAGAGTGTCCCGAATAGGGGAATGCCGCGCATGAAGCTTCGCGTGCCATCGATGGGATCGATGGTCCAAACATAGTCCGCGCCCTTTTTTTCCTCTCCAAATTCCTCGCCTAGAATTCCGTGATCCGGAAATGCCTTGGCGAGCTCCTCGCGAATCACCATTTCGGTTTTCTTATCGGCGTTGGTGACGGGTGTTCCATTCTCCTTCATCTCGATAAGCAGGGCCTGGCGGAAAAACGAGAGCGCAACTTCTGCCGCTTTTTCGGTAATATCCGCCGCTTCCTCTAAACAAGCTTCATAATCCATAGCTGTCGCGATTTTCCAGGCGCCAGTATCCTTTGGCAAGTATTCCTTAAACGCCGTTCACCTTATCAGGGACGGTAATAATATTGATCGTACGCTTTGTGATAGGACGACCAGTGGGAATCGCTCGATTCCTGGTTCAGAAGAGTTTGAATACTTTGAATCTTGGAGTCCATGTCGTCCAAATGGCAAAGAATTTGTGCCTCTAGAGTCGCCGGTTTTTTGGGTGACCCATATTCGAGTCTTCCATGATGGCTCAAGACTAAATGCTTTAACTGCATTTCAATTTCTTTGGGAAATCCGGGCATCGCTTGAATCTTGCGATCGATGAGAATGGCACCAATGGTGATGTGTCCCACCAGTTTTCCTTCATCCGAGTAACCAAACGCTCCTTGATAGGTGAGCTCGTAAATTTTTCCAAAATCATGAAAGGCGGCTCCAAACACCAAAAGATCCCGATTCACCCCAGGGTACAAAGGAACAATCACGTCTACCAAACGAATGAGTTGCAGAGAGTGAGAGAGAAGCCCTCCTAAAAAGGCGTGGTGAATCGTCTTTGCGGCAGGGCAAACCTTATAGCGGACCGCAATTTCTTCATCCTCAAGTAGAGCCAATCCCACCGAACGGACATGGGAGTTCGAAAGGCCGCGAAAAATTCCCAAAAGCTCCGTGTACATTTCCTCTGTATTTGTGGGTCCTTCCGGCAGGTAATCCACCAAATTCACCTCTTCTTTGGGTAGAGGAACCAGGCTGTCGATGGCTAACTGCAGCCTATTTTGAAATTGCCCGGCTCGGCCGGAGACGGCTACGACCTGGCCTTCCTCAAAAAGAAGGGCCTTTTCCTCGACTCCTTCCCAAACCCGCCCCTCCAAATCTCCGGAAGAGTCGGAAAGTAGCAGGGATAGAAAGGGTTTCCCGTTCTTAGCTGTCATTAGAGTCTTACTTTTAACGAGGAAGCTCGTGCGTACGGTGTCTTGGGCCTTCAAATCTCGGACAAAGAGGGTTTTGCTCATAAAGATACGGGCGATTATCGTAAGCACGGCCAAACTGTCAATCTCCCTTGAAGATTCGCCTGTTTAGGAGTAAATCGGGGCCAGCCCAAAAAGCTGAAAAGTCAGTCCCTTAGCCATGAAAGGAGCCGTATGAAAAAGATCAAGGTTGGTATCAACGGGTTCGGCAGAATTGGTCGCGTCACCACGCGTCTTTTGGCCAGAGATCCCCACTTTGAATTGGTGGCGGTAAATGATCTCACCCCCCCTGAGCAAAACGTCCAGCTCCTTAAGTACGACTCGGTTCACGGCCCCTGGGATCAAACTGTCTCCTATGACAATGGAACGATGAAGATTGGCTCTCAGACGGTGAAGCTTTTTAGTCAGCGCGATCCGGTGGAGATTCCTTGGAAGGATTTGGGCGTCGATATCGTGTTTGAGTCGACCGGGATTTTTACGAGTTGGGACGGGGCCTCGAAACATTTAAAAGGGGGAGCGAAACG
>JAHFAF010000119.1:0-6179 GCA_023250715.1 Pseudobdellovibrionaceae bacterium
GGAAACACGTCCGCAGCTTCGAGCATCAAGACGTTCAGCCTATCTAAAATCAGGGGCAGTGCATTTAATCGCTTCCCCTCGGCAATCACTTGGAGCGTGCGTTGAGTAGCCTCACTCATTTTTAATTTCGTGGTGAGATCTTTTACGACGTCCTTTTGTTTTTCTCCTGAAAACAGATCGGAGGATACCATCTGCTGTAGGTCCTTATTCTCTGAGAGAAGCTGAGAAAATTTCTCGAGTTCCTCCAAAAAATCTTTCGCCTTGGCTTTGGATTGAAAATCGAAAATTGCTTTGGCGTACCGAGACGCTACTTTCTCAAACCGAGCCATTGCCTACGATCTCCACATATTCGCTGACTAATTTTTGCTGGTCTTTATCGCCCAAATGACCGGCTAAATAAGCTTCTGCAAGCTTCACACTTTTCTCGGCTACTTCGCGCCGTAGCGACTCCTTAGCCTTCATCACTTCGCTTTTTCCAACGAGCTCAGACTCTTTTCGAATGCGATCCGCTTCGACCTTCGCCGCCTTCAAAGTGGTTTCCCGCAGACGCTCCATGGCGACCTTAGCCTCATCGAGTTGCGCCTTCACATGCGCCTCTGACGATTCCCAAGATTTTTTCCATTCCACGAGCTCAGCGGATGCGGAACGGGAAGCGGCCTCGGCATCGCCGATTGCACTCTCCACCGTTTTACTACGGGTAACAAGAAATTCTCCAATGGGACCACGGCCAAAGTACCAAAGGATGAAGACCACAACCAAAAAATTGAAAATGGGGGCAAGGATGAGTTCCATTAGCCCCTCACCGTCGATTCTGAGCCCTTCGACTTCTTTGGCTCCACATTTAACGGCACCTTCACCGTATAGCCGACTAATTTACTTACGATATGGCTCGAGTATTCGCCCACCTGAGGCATTAGTTCCTTGCGGGCACTCTCTATTTCCGTTCGGATCTTTTCTCGAAGCGCGTTGAGCTGGCCACCCATCTCATCTCGAGCACCCGATACAATCTCCCGCTCTTCTTCGTTAATTTTTTTTCTTTTCTCATCGGTGAGGTTTACGATCTTTTTGCGCTCAGCCTTCATGAAGGCTTCATACTTCTCCCGCAAGTGCGCAGCCTCTACCTTTTCCTTTTCCGCTTTTTCGAGAAGTCCCGTGGTCTTCTCTTTTCGCTTTTTGATGAGGCCCACATAGGGTTTAAAGACCAGAAAATGGAGCGTTGCCCAGCTCGCGAAAAAAATGCCCATCTGAATGAGCATTTTGAGGGGGATATAGGTTCCCTCCATCAAAGCAGGGAGCAAACTGGGTTCGTGGTGCATAGCTTCCGGAGACTGCAAATTAAAGTTCGAGCAGTGCTAACACGTCGAAAGAATTGAAGTCAAGGAAGGGGGGAGGGGTTTCTACTCGTTCAAAATGGGGGCTTGGCGGTGGGCCCTTAACGCAGGGAGAGGCCCAAGCATTTTGGTTTTTCCATCGAAAACGGCGCCTTCTTCCACCTGAAAAATCGCGGTTTGAATGGTCCCTTTCACTATGGCGGGGGCTTGGATCTCCACTCGCTGAGTGGCAAAGATATCTCCCTGAAATTGCCCAGAAATCACTACGACATCGGCTTCGATTTGGCCGGTTACCTGAGCCTCATCCCCAATGACGAGGATGTCGGGCGTAAATATCTCCCCCTTGAATTGGCCATCAATTCGGGCGGTTCCCTCAAATTGAAGGCGCCCCTCTAGGTGGCAACCCTTCTGGAGCACCACGGTAATTTCGTGGCTTACCGAAGGAAGGTCAAATGGGTCCGACCGGCGGAGTATCATTACGTAGAGTCTCCTGTCCTTTTAACTTATCGGCAATTCGCATCAAATCCTCGCGAGTCGCATAGGAAATTTGAATAAATCCATGCTGCTCATTGCCAACAATGCGCACTTGGGTCCCAAACGCGCGGCGAAGATCTTCTTCGAGCGCCGTCAAATTCGCGTCTGCCGGCTTCGGGTCCCCCGGCGCTCTCTTTCTAGCACGGATCAGTTCGGCAACTTTGCGCTCTGTTTCTCGAACCGAAAATTTCTTTTTGAGGATCTGTTCCCGAATTTCAAGTTGGTCTTCCGGAGCCTCAAGAGAAAGAAGGGCTCTCGCATGACCCATCGTCATTTTCCCGGCCGTGATGTCTTCGCGGATCACCGCCGGCAATTTCAATAGACGCAACGTATTAGCAATCGTCGCACGGTTTTTTCCGACGCGGGCCGAGATATCTTCCTGAGAGAGCTGGAACTCGTCCATCAATTGTTGGTAGGCAATCGCTTCTTCAATGCAGTTTAAATTCTCGCGTTGAACGTTTTCAATGATCGCCATTTCGAGTGACGGAGCGTCACCCTGAACGTCTTTCACGACCACCGGAACTTGTTTCAGTCCCGCCTTTTGCGCTGCGCGCCACCGACGCTCCCCGGCAATTAGCTCATAGTGGCCGTCTCTTTGACGCACCACAAGGGGCTGAATGATGCCATGTACCTTAACCGACTCCACCAATTCTTCGAGCGGTTCCTTATTGAAGATCTTTCTGGGTTGGTAGGTGTTCGGAACAATCTTTTCAATGTCACACTGAAAAAAATCACGCTTTGCGGTAAGCGCCGGGGCGCCGGTCGAATCTTGGTGAGCGTCCGGGATGAGAGACGCTAGCCCTCGCCCTAAAACTTTTTTCTTTTCTGTTGGAGTCTCAAGAGATGCCATGTTCTAAACCCCCTTTATCTAAGATGGCTGAATGCATTTCCGGTAAATTCGTTTCCGCAACAGCGGGCGCAACTACTTCCTCTTTCGGCTTTTCTAGTCGTTGGATTACTTCCTGCGCCAAAGAGAGGTAGCTCTGAGATCCCGTGGAGCTGATGTCGTAGAGAAGGGCTGGTTTCCCGTGACTTGGGCTTTCGCTCAATTTCACGTTTCTGGGAATCACCGTATCAAAGACAATGTCCTTAAAGTGCGTCTTCACTTCGTTGAGGACCTGTCGGGACAAATTGTTTCTTGAATCGAACATCGTAAGCAAAATACCAAGCTGGTTCAGATCTTTATTGAGACCCTTCTTAATAAGTTCTGCCGTGCGCAAAAACTGCCCTAGCCCTTCCATCGCATAGTACTCGCACTGCAACGGAATGAGGTAGTACTTGGAGGCAGCGAGCGCGTTAAGAGTAAGGAGGCCCAGCGACGGGGGGCAGTCGATAATCACATAGTCGAAAGAGTTGGCTCCCAACTTATTGAGATCTTCGAAAGCATTTTTCAATCTCAGCTCTCGGGCGATCGCTTGAACCAATTCTACTTCCGCTCCACTCAGGTTGTTGTCCGAAGGACATATTTTCAAAAAATTTAGATCTGTCGGGTAAATAGCCTCACGTAGTGGCAAATCATCGATCAGAACATGGTAGATGTTCTTGTCGACGAATAGCGACCGGTCCACCCCGAGGCCACTTGACGCGTTGCCCTGTGGATCGAGATCCACCAGGAGCACACGACGCTCCGCAACCGCCAAGGACGCAGCAAGATTCACTGCGGTGGTAGTTTTACCCACTCCGCCCTTCTGATTTGAAATCGCGATGATGTTGGCCATATTTGAATGTTGTGAGAGTGAAACTGATTTTTAACACAGAAATCTTACGACAACAACGTGATAGAAAAAGGTGTGTGGATACATTTTCTAATTCGAAACGGAAAAAGTATCCACACACCTTTTTCCCTTTGTTCCACGTGGAACAAAAAACAGGACAAAATGTTTCACGTGGAACGTTCGAAAATTTGAAGCACTCGACTTCCGTGATCTTCCGGAAGTAAGTATCGTTTTTCCACTATAAGGCGAAAACCCTCAGCAGCCTTTTCGGCGACCGTCGATCCCCCCAAGTTCCTCACCAGCCGACTTCCCGTAATGAGGTGTTCTCGAAAAAATGAAAAATACTCCTCCCCTGAAAAGACCGCCCGGGCAAAGACAAAGCCCTTCGCCTTTCTGAAAAAACCCTCCTTCACCTTGGCATTCGAAAGACTCAACTCTCGAATCACAGCCGCCAGAAAGTCTCTCTTCTTTCCGATTTTTTCATAGAGAGTGATCGGTGTTTCAGGGTTACGAATCGCAAAAAGAAGACCCGGGAACCCCCCGCCGCTCCCTATATCCAAGACATCGAGTCCCTCTATATAGGAATGGGTGAGATCTAAGATCTGAACACAGTCAATGAATTGGCCAGCTACCACTTGATCGAAGGATTTTCTCGAAACAAGATTGATCTTCTCGTTCCATTCCTTAAGAAGTGCGTAGTACCTCTCATAAAGCCTTTCCTCCCGCTCTGAGACCAAAGGCAAGAACTGTCGATAAGGATCAAAGAGGGGGGGCATGGGGCAAACCTTTTTTGCGAAGGTGGAAGAGCAATGCGCTGAGGGCGGAGGGGGTCACCCCCGAAACGGTCGAAGCCTCCGCTATAGACCGCGGCTTAGCCTTCATCAACTTTTCCCGGAGCTCGAAGGAGAGGCTCGCAATTTGGCCGTAATCCAGATCCACTGGAATTTCCTCTTCCCGCATTTTCGATAGCCGCGCGATCTCCCCTCTTTGAAGGTTGATGTAACCCTCATACTTGATCTCTACTTCGAGAGTTTCAGCCGTCGAGGGAGCAGGGAAAGGAAGGGGGCAGGGTTTAAGCCTGGCAACCTCGGCAAGAGAGTTTTCTGGTCGCCGCAATAGCTGGAGCAAGCTCTGCCCAGGAGGGTTCACAAAAGTTTCCCCCATCCATTTTCGCCAACCTGCAATAATCTTTTCTTTTTCTTCTACCCTTTGAAAATCTTCCGCGGAGAGCACCCCCACCTCTCGCCCCAATTGGCTGAGTCTTAGGTCGGCGTTGTCTTCTCTTAGAGAAAGTCGATATTCAGCCCGAGAGGTAAACATCCGGTAGGGTTCTGTGACTCCCTGGCGGGTAAGGTCGTCCACCATTACTCCCAGATAGGACCGTTCCCGAGCCAGCACCAGGGAAGGGCGGCACTGGACTTTTAGACCAGCATTGATCCCAGCGAGAAGGCCCTGCGCCGCCGCCTCTTCATAACCCGAGGTTCCGTTCACTTGGCCACCCAAGAAGAGCCCCTGAACCACTTTCGATTCCAGGGTCGCATGGAGTTGTCGGGGGTCGATACAATCATATTCCACGGCATACCCATGGCGTGCGAACCTCACCTTTTCACACCCGGGAATAGTTTGCACAAACGCCTCTTGCACATCTTGGGGAAGGCTTGTCGAAATCCCATTGGGATAGATCCAACTAGAGTCTAGTGACTCGGGTTCGAAGAAAAGTTGGTGGCGATTCTTATCGGGAAATTTAACAACCTTATCCTCGATCGAAGGACAGTACCTCGGGCCGACACCCTTGATCTGACCGCTATATAGGGGCGAGCGCCCTAGGTTCTGACGGATCACTTCGTGCGTCTTCGAATTCGTATAGGTCAAATGGCAGTTGACTTGGGGAAGGGCTATCTCACTATCGAAGAAGCTGAACTTTTGGGGAGGGACATCCCCTCCCTGGGCCGAGAACTGGGTCCAGTCGATCGAGTCTCTTTCAAGCCGAGGAGGGGTTCCCGTCTTGAGACGGAGCACAGTGAGCCCGAGGTTTTTGAGCTGGTCGGAGAGTCCACGGGAACTCTCCTCGCCAAACCGGCCCCCTTCTTTCAGCAATTCCCCACAATGCATGAGCCCCCGCATGAAGGTTCCTGAAGTGATTACTACCGCCCTAGCCGAGACAAACTGGCCGGAAATTTCCACCCCGACCACCTTACCCTCTTCCACCCTGAGGGACTTCACTTCACCCCTAATCACCGTGAGGTGCGGTTGTTTTGCTAGAATTTGGCGCATTCTCTCGGCGTATTTCACCTTGTCCGACTGGCAGCGAGAAGACTGAACAGCGCTCCCCTTTCGGGTGTTGAGCCTCTTGAACTGGATCCCGGTCCAGTCGGCGGTGCGGCCCATCTCCCCGCCTAAAGCATCGATCTCCTTTACGAGCTGTCCTTTGCCCACTCCGCCAATAGAAGGGTTGCAGGACATTTCGCCAATCTTGTTGGGGTCGAGTGAGACGAGCATAGTTTCACAACCCATCTTGGCGGCAGCCAGAGCGGCTTCAATCCCTGCATGCCCGCCTCCGACCACCACGATTTCGTAATATTGTTTCACGTGGAACATT
>JAHFAF010000119.1:6189-11433 GCA_023250715.1 Pseudobdellovibrionaceae bacterium
CTGGTTCTGCGAGCGAAGGCGAAGCTGGGTCCGCGATTGAGTTCGGTCCATGAGGTTGCTTCGTTGCGCTCGCAAGTTCCATCGTCATTTTCCAATGCAAAATTCGCCGAAAACTCGGTCTAGGACATCCTCTACGCCAACTTCCCCGATCACCGACTCCAAATCCCTAAGCCCGCCTCGAAGTTCCTCGGACAGATACTCCGGCGGTGTTTCTTTCGCCATCGAAGCCAAGAGCCCAGAGAGTGTTTCACGAACCTGATTCAATTTGGCTACCGCCACCGCCGTAGGAAGTGGCCCTTGCTCAACAGCCCCTTTTGAAAACTCCGGGCGAGAAAGCAAAGCATCGAGATCCTCCGGCAAAACCGAAGAAAAGGCCTGGGCTCCAAGTGTCGCCTGCGGCAGGTTCCACTCAGGCAAATCCCGCTTGTTCCACAAAATGAGGTGGGGTTTCGCCCCATGTCTTTCCAGCAATTCCGCCTCAACCTCGCCCAAACCCACGGTTCCATCGACGACTAAGATCCAAAATGCCGCCCCTTCCAAGTACCGCGTGCCCAACTCAATCCCCAAAGCCTCAGGGCCCTGAACCTCTGCTCGCACCCCCGCGGTATCGGTGAGCGTCCAAGCCCGGCCATTCAAAAGAACAGTCTCCTCCAACACATCTCTCGTTGTTCCGGGGTCCACGTGGACAATCGCCCGGTACCGGCCCAAAACTCGGTTAAAAAGGGAAGATTTTCCCGCGTTCGGCCGGCCGACGAGGGCAATTCTCGGTGGTTTTTGAGGTTCTTTGAGCCTGTCATACCGTTGAGTAATCACTGAGCACTCTTGAATAGCCAGTTGGATAGGCTCTACTGCCCGCGGGACTACCTGCGAATACTCGTCGGAAAAATCGACTGCGGTGTCATAAATCGCGAGGGCTCGGATCAAATTCGCGCGGATTTTCTCGATCTCCTTCTCCAGACCAGCGTCCCTACGTCCGTAGATCGCCGAGAGATCCTCAGGACTTCTTGCTAAGAAAAGATCGCCCAAGGTTTCCAACTCCCCTGGCGAAACTTTTCCGTGTTGAATAGCCCGATAAGAGAACTCCCCTTTTTCCGCGGGACGAGCCCCTAATTTCAAGAGCTCTTCTTGAAATTGTCGGACGATGGCAACAGCACCATGGCAATGAAACTCGATGGTATCTTCCCCCGTGTGCGAATGAGGAGCCACAAAACTCAAGACGATTCCTTCGTCGATAAAGGCACCTTCGCTTGTGAACCAGCTGCCCTTCCAAATGCCGCGAGCCCGTTCAATCCGCGGGCGAAAAATTTTGTTGGAGATAGAAAACGTGTCGGGGCCGGAGAGTTTTACGATCGCAACCGCGCTGGGAAGACTGCCGCTAGCCAGAGCAAAGAGAGTCGACGAAAGATCGACGTTACGTCTCACGCCGTGCTCGCCGTAGCACCCGGAAAACTTCTGTTGATCAAGAGCTGCTGGCCTATTCCAAAAAGTGTGCTCAGAAAGATGTAGACGGTAAGACCCGACGGCAAACTAATCATGATGAACGAAAAAACGATCGGCATGAACATCATCATCTTTTGTTGCGCGGGATCCATTCCGGCCATGGGCGTCATTTTTTGTTGCACGAACATCGAAATGCCCATGAGAATCGGGAACACATAAAAGGGATCCTTCCCCGAAAGATCTTGCACCCAGCCAAAGAAGGGCGCGTGAAAAAGCTCAATGGAATTTCCCAGTACGGCATACAAGGCGAAAAAGACAGGAAGTTGGATCAGCATCGGCAAGCACCCACCAAGCGGATTCACCTTATGTGCCTTGAATAATGCCATCTGTTCTTGATTGAATCGTTGGGGCTCATCCTTGTATTTTTCCTTGATGGCCGCTATTTGCGGCTGCAATTTTTGCATCGCCTTCATCGATTTCGCGCTCTTCACCGAGAGCGGATAAAAAAGCAGGCGAACCAAAATGGTCAACAGGATGATTGCAATCCCGTAGTTGTGAATGAAGCGGTAGAAAAATCTCAAAAGCTCGAGAAGCGGGTAGGCGAGGAAAGAGAAGGTGCCATAGTCAATCATTTGACGCAATCCCGGCACCGTCGACAAAACGGAATAATCTTTCGGGCCAACGAAAATGCGCACACTAAGAGCAATCTCTTTTTGATCCGGTTTTACATTCAGGGGATAGCGAAGAAAGGCTCCTTCGAATCCGCCTTTTTTTACCAAAACGATATCCGGATTCAGAGCGGAATCATTGATGAGAACTGTCGCAAAATAGCGGTTTCCAAAACCTACCCAATGGGAATTTCCTTGGAGAAGTGTCTCTCCCTCGGTCAATTGGTCGACGGTTTTTCGAGTGAGCGTTTCATTTTGGTAGGCCGTGACCTGCCAACCTTCCAAAGGATTATTTGCGTCAAACTTAAAGCCAGTGCCGCCAAGCGGCATATATAAGACACCCAAATTTTGCTGCTTCGCGTCCTTAACAGCGATCAAAATGTCACTCTTGATGAAGTGGCTGTCTGGCTCCACTTTAAAAGTTTTCGTAACGCGGGCGGTCTTATTTTCCCGCGTGAATCTATATCCGTCCGAGGTAGCTATTCCCTGATAAATCTCATTCCCAAATTCTTTAAGCGACGCATCAGAAAAAAGCGTGGAAAGATTATATCCCGACTGTTCGCGTCGTACCGGCCGAATATACGGGGCGTCCTTTTGAATGGTTTCGCGGTACCCCAAGACGGCAGCATCACTAATACGCCCGCCCGCAGAAGAAAATTCGATTTCTAACTTTCCATTGGGAATAGTGTGAACGGCAATGGCCTTAGGGAGTTCTGTTGAAAAAGATTCCTGGGCCATCGCTACAGGAGTAGCCGGAGAAGTGGTGTTGCTGGGCTGTTGGGCCGTTGAGGGCGAAGCACCGGGTTTTGGCATCGGCGGTGCAAACCACTGCACATAGGTGAACCAAACAACACAGGCAAGTACTACCGCAATCCAAGTTCGAGCCGCCATGGGCTACTCCTCTAGGCGCTCGGAGGGGGAACCGGGTCAAACCCGAATCCTCTTCCCGGAACGCATTTCAAAATTCTTTTTCCCGTCAACCTTAACCCTTGCCAAAACCCATGGTCGCAAAGTGCTTGCCGTCCAAATTCCGAACAAGTGGGTTGATACCGGCAACATTCCCCCACACCAAGTAGAAGGTGAAGAGCCTGACTCCCCCAAGGAAGCATCCCGCCTACTTTTTTAACAAACCATCCACTTTTCGAATTGTTCTTGGACATCTCTTTGCTTCAACGTCGACCAAACTTCTCCGAGTCGCGGCTGACCGATAACGTGCACGTCACTCTTCATCAGACGCCCGCGCTGTAATCGAAAACTCTCTCGAATCAAGCGCCTCACTCGATTTCGCGCCGTCGCTCGCTTCAAGGTCTTCTTGGAAATCGAAACGCCCAGACGACCACTTCCTTCAGGCGCGACAATAAACGTGAACAGGTCGGATCGAAACCGCTTGTACGGAGAAAACTTGAAGTCTCGGCTTTTTAAAAGGCGGGCGGATTTAGGAAAGGTCGCGGCCATAGGAAACTCCCGGGGCGCTTATTTTCCGCCGATTCCCACCACGAGCCGTTTACGGCCTTTTCTTCGCCGACGAGACAGCACCAAACGGCCGTCTTTTCGGGCCATCCGCTTCAAAAATCCGTGCGTTCGCTTACGCTTGATTCGACTGGGTTGATACGTTCGTTTCATACCAAAATCCTATACACTAGATTAGACAGCGCCGCATAATATTGATTTCAAATATTTCTGTCAAACCCGCATTCGCAAAAGCCTTTTCGCCGATCCTTGGTTGCCAAACCCAGGCCGGTTTGTTAGTTCCTCGAAAAGGGTTTTGATTTTAACTGCTTCCCGCACCTTCTGGGTTGGGCCTTTAAAGATGGAAGAAAAAATTTGGGATCGGATTTGCGGCAAGCTGAGAAACACTCTGCCCTCGCATATCTATCATTCTCTCGTCGAGGGTACCGCGTTTAACGAAAACGATGCGGGGGATTTTGAGCTCGATTTTACCGACAATTTTTCGAAGGAGCACTTTGAACAAAAGTGCCTTCCCGCCCTGCAGGACGTACTTTCGCAGCTGAAGTTGAGCAATCGCCCCCTGACGCTGAAAGTTTCTAGCGAAACCAATCCGCGCGAAGCCCAGTACGAGTTCAATCTTCCCCGAAGAAACCCATTTGATAGTAAGTACACGTTTGAAACATTCGTGATTGGAGGCTCCAATCAGTTTGCGCACGCCGCTTGCCAGGCCGTCTCGAAGCAGCCCGGGCTTTGCTACAACCCCCTTTTTATTTTCGGGGGCGCGGGACTAGGAAAAACGCACTTGTTGCGAGCGATCGGCTACGAGCTCTTCCAAGCGGATAAGGGCCAAAAGATCTTGTTTTTGACGAGCGAAAGTTTCACGAACGAGCTCATTCAAGCGATTCGCGTCGATCGAATGAAAGAATTCCGAGAAAAATATCGCACCGGGTGCGACGTTCTCCTTTTAGACGACATTCATTTTCTCGCGGGCAAAGAACGCACCCAAGAAGAGTTCTTTTACACGTTCAATTATTTGCACGAGGCAAGAAAACAGATTGTCATCACCTCGGATCGCTACCCAAAGGACATCCAGGGGCTCGAGAATCGGCTACAAACACGTTTCGAGTGGGGTTTGGTAGCAGACGTTCAACCCCCCGAGATCGAGACGCGTATTGCGATTCTAAAGAATAAAGCGGAGATCGATCAGATTCAGTTACCCGATGACGTCGCGGAATACATCGCGTCCCACATCACGACGAATATTCGAGAGCTCGAGGGATCGCTGCATCGTTTGCAGGCCTATGCGCTTTTAACGAGTGTTCCGATCTCTTTGGAACTCGCGCACCAGACTTTGAAGGACATTGCTCCAAAAATTAAACACGAACTGACGGCAGACGCAGTTTTGAAACTCGTTTCTCTTCAGTTCGGCGTTAGAACCACGGACTTGAAATCCGACAAACGCATTCGAAAACTTTCTTTGCCCCGACAAATCTGCATGTACCTGCTCAGAAAGCATCTCGTAATGTCTTTCCCTGAAATAGGAAAATTCATGGGCGGTAAGGACCACTCGACTGTCATGCATGCCGTAACGAAGATTGCGGAACTCCAGCGCACTGATCCGGAAATTTTGAACTACACTGCGACCATCGAGGGCCTGATCCGCTGACGTTTTTGGTCACCGAATCTT
>JAHFAF010000120.1 GCA_023250715.1 Pseudobdellovibrionaceae bacterium
CGCTCATGGTGTCAAACCCCCGGAGGGATCGAGTTCGTCCTGAAGCCAGGTGAGGGCATCGGCAATGTATTTCGGGCACGTCACGTCTGCACCCGCTGCGATGCGCTCGAAGATGCTGGCGGCGAAATCGCCCTTGCTGAACGAATCGCGCATCAGCGCGTGCAGGTCCTTCAGAAGGTCAACGTGGGTGGTAGCGCCCGCAACTACCTCGGCCGCATCGGCCAGCGCGCCGGTAGGTGGCTTGACCTTCTTGTCCTCTTCCTCGGCTTTGTGTTTACCGGCGGCCTTGGCAGCCCCGGCCTCTTCGGCTAGCTTGTTCAGCTCCTTGAACCAATTAATGTTGGTCAGGATCAGCGAATCCTCGAAGGTCGTCGGCCATTGGTCGCCCGCCTCGGCGACTGGCAGCTGCCATGCGAACCGCACCTTGCAGTCCGGGGGCCCAGCCCAGATGAGTTGTGCGGGCGTTGGCGCCTTGAAGTCCTCCACGTTCTGTAGCTTGGGATGCCATTCGCGAAGCGTGGCATTGCCGCACCTGAGGCCAGCTTGGCCTGTGTTCGCCGTGGCCATCCAGCGAATCTTGCCTTTGGGGCCGGCCTTCTTCTCGGTTGGATCGATGTCGGTGATGACAACGGTTGGAATCCGGAGCTTTTCGACCAGGGGCCTCAGCCGGTGGGCGTGGCTGCCGCCGATGTCCAGAAAGGAGACGTAGCGGCTGTTCAATTTCTCGTACTTCAGCTCTATGAAGAGCGGCACGAGCATGCGTTCGGCGACCCCTTCCACGAATAGGGCGGCATTGGCGAACAGCAGATCGGTGTGCTGCACGCGGAAGTAGCGCTCCGCGAATTGACGCGTCTCGACATCGTCGCCGAACACCTCGCCAAGATCGACAACCTCGGTGCTGGGCGTTGGATGGGCTGTCGAGGGCGGGATCCGTCGCACGTACCGCAGTCGGTCGAAGTCCTCGGCGTGCGCAAGATGGCTGGAATGCGTGCTGATCAGTAGCTGGCTCTTCAGCGCACTGGCATCCTTATCGGTCGGGCTGATGAGCTTGTGCGCCTTGTCGGGAAAGATGCGCTGCACTTGGACGTGCAGATGCGCTTCAGGCTCCTCGATCATGACGAGGTGGACCGGCGGCGGTGAGCCCTTCTCGGGGTTCATGCGCGCGGTCTTGAACGAAACGAGTTGGTAGCTCAGCGACTGCAGGTTCTGGTAGCCCAGGCCGATCGAAAACTCCGGCAGCATGTCATCGCCAGTCTCGCCCTTCATGCTGTACTGAACGGCTGTGCTATGGTCGAGAAGATCAGCCGTGTGGATGCGCGTCCTGAACCGGATTTCCTGGGGATCGTGAAGGCCCGGATAGCCAAGCAGCTTCACTTCGGCCACAGAGGGTGCCAGAGCATCGTGGATCTTCTGGTCCAGGTCGTTCTGCGCGTCGGCAACCGCCTGGATGAGATCGGCGCGTTGGCCGTGCCCGGTCACGGCGACGTTGAGGTGCTGGCGCGCAAACTTCAGGAGCTGGTTCGAAAACAGGCCGACGGGATGCGATGACGACGTGGACTTGGAATCGGCCTCTTCAGATCCCAGGCCACGCTGCGCAGCCACGAAGTCGACTCGGATCAGCTTGGCTAGGTGATTGCGGTCGGCCGGCTTCGCGTCGGCTGCCAGGATCTGAGTTAAGTACGTCTTGAACCCTTGGATTGGATTGTTGGCTGCGTCGAGGTTGTATGGCCTGACCTGTCCCAGCTTCCTGGGTTCGCGCAGCCAGTAGTCCAGCAGGTCGATCGGCCAGGCCAGAGACTCACTGCTCATGCCCTGTACGGGCTTGCGCGCCAAGCAGTAGGCCCAGGCCAGTTCTTTCAGCGATGCGACATCACTAGCTGGCTCCAGGCGCAACCGGACGCCAACAGCGCCACCTTTCCAGACCAGCTTGGACAAGAAGGGCTGAACGTAGTGGAACATACCCGCCTCTGCGTCGAACCACAGATCAAGCGTGGGCATCGCCGACAGCAACGTCGCCAAGTGACCTTCCCAGTCGTCGCCTGGCTTTGGTGCCGCAGTCGCTGGGTCCTCGGTCAACCCTTCCCATTTGACGCCCAGTGCGCGCAGCACGGGCCATTCGGACAGGCTGATGTCGAACGAGCCGAATGCGAAAGATTCAGATAGGAAGTGTCGTAGAGCGGTGAGGATCGAAGTCTTGCCGCTGTTGTTGGCACCGACAAGAATCGTTGTCTGGGGGTCCAGGTCCAACCGGACTTTTCCAAGACGGCGGAACTTACATAGCTCCACGTATCGCAGCCTGATACTTCCAGTTGTAGGGGCCGCTGGTGCTTCTTTCGATTTAGTCATTTAGTGCTGCCTCCCGTGTTGATTAGTCGCGTCTAGGTATGGGGCCAAAATAACGGGCATACTAATTTTGTCGCCAATGTCCTTGGTTTCCTCGTACTGCTCCCTGTGCACCCCCATCATACCGGACCTGCTCGCAGTCCAGGCTAACCGCACAGCGGGCGGCGCTGCGCGTCCTGGATCGCCGGGCGCGACCGGTCCACTGGGGGCACACAGGAGTATACCTATGGCCAAGTTCACCAAACTTCGCGTCTGGCAGCAGGCGCGCGAACTTCTAAAACTCGCCTCCGTAGCGACGGCAGACATGAGCGCGGAGGGCGATCTCAAATCGCGGATACGACGCACAGCGATGAGCATAGCAAATTCAAACGCGGCCGAATCGCCTTCACCCGCCTTGATTGCGGACAGCGACTGCACGCCGGATCCCAGCCCTATCAGGATTTGTGAGCGGCGGAAAAGTTAAGTACTCCTTTGATCTAGTGCAATCTCGCCAATAGTTGCGGGTTCGAATCCCGCCATCCCGACCATTTCAAAAGCCCGGTCCTTCGCAAGAAGGGCCGGGCTTTTTCTTTTATATCGTTCCAACTCCAGCAAAATCAAGGTGTTGACCTGAGGAACAATCCCGGTACTCAGATGTAGGCGGATGTAGGTCTCTGTAGCCAAAACGGGCTTCTCCGGGAAAATTCTTACGTACAATTTACGTACATCTCAATACGCGACGGGTTGAAGGATATTTGCATATCAGATTTCTAAACCGTTGGTCCCAGGTTTGAATCATAGTGTGCGCTTTTACATCTGCCGAATGTGGCCCTATCGAAGGGATACGGCATGTTCTGAGGGTGGGTAAATACAGAGAGAATCGGCCTCTCCCCCAGAAGCCCCCCTCTACTCGGTAAAAGGGTTCACCTCAGTGTACCTTCTCCAGTTAAGAGAATCCTGATACCGGGCAATCCTAGGCAGGTTCACGGGAATTGGAAGCCGTTCCATGCGAAACCCCTTTCGGAGGCAACGCTGAAACGGGTTTCGGCTTTTGGCATGCGGCAATGAAATGGGGTTTTGCCTCACCAGGGTGCCGACAGACGCTCCACAACATCTCTCCGAGCCAATACCCGCGAACAAAGCTCCCAGCGGTCCTTGTCCGGATCGATGGTTTCCTGGTAACGCATTTCAAATACATCCCGCGCTTTTTGGCGCAGGTGGATGTATTCGTCCATCATTTCTTCCAGATTCTCAACGGTGTCGATCCAATCATCCTCAATCGTATCGGGTAGGCCGCCGAATATATCGTATCTGTCCTTCATGCGTCGTGAAAGGACCTGATAAACCGTTTCGTCCTGGGTCCCATGATAGACAAGGTTCAGCATATCAACATTTTGGCGAGCCTGACCGAATCGCTTGATGCGGCCAAGACGTTGCTCAAGCCTGGAGGGATTCCAAGGGAGGTCTACATTAATGAGGGAACCCAGTGTTTGGAGATTTAAGCCTTCGCAGGCAGCATCCGTTGCCACTACCAGGCGGATTGTTCTTTGTTTGACCGCTTTTTTGATCTCTTCGCGCTCCACCGAAGCGAATTCATTTCCGCGGAAAATTCCACTTTTACCGGCACCTGCATAAACTCCAATAGGTTCGTTAGGTAGCGATTGAGCCAACGCAGTGGCTAACGCGAACACCGTATCATAGTATTGGCTGAAAATAATGCAACCATGCTCCAACCACGCCTTGCCTTCGGTTCGATGTTCGGTTAAAAAATAATGGACAGCCGCAACTTTCGGATCTCGGGCCTCTGGCCGTGAAAGTTCCTCGACAATAGTACGAAGGTGACCCGCCTCTTCGCGGGTCAATGCGCTTAACGCTTCGGCCAACAATTGGGCTTGGTCTTCGTCCTCAAGTAATTCCCGATCCAGCATTTTCTTGGCGGTTGAAAGCCCGGAAGCAAAGCTCGAACAGATTCTTTGCAATAACATCGACTTCATGAAACCAGCCGACCGAGTTCGCTTCTTTAGCGCATCTGTGAACGCTTCGGCAGCCTTATATGCAAGATCGAATGGGTGGTTGGTCAATAGTCCAAGCCCATTAAACCCAACTCCCGAGTAGGTCGATGTCGGCGCTTCCGGATCTGGATGGATGTCTACCCCGATTCGGTCAAGCAGACCGGCGTCCTCCAGGGTTTGTCGACGTCGAAGAACAATATGTCGAAGTATTGGATTATGCTCACGTAGAAACCCTGGCGCGAGTGCCTGTCCAACCGTCTGCTGCTCCAAATATCCCAATGAGCCGAATCCGCGGTCGGTGAAAAATGTTCGGTCCGGCATCCCAAGTTGAAGACGGATTGTTGCGAAAAGAGCATTTTCAACTCCTGGAGGCAGCGGATTCCGCATCCACTCCCAGGCATCATTCTCATCCAACGGTAATTCATCGCCCTTAACTACCGGCAATGCTTTTTTCCAATCGGCCCAACGTCGAATCGGTTCTCGGCCCAATACGAAGTCTGCACCTACACTCAGGATACGCAAATGATCCCACAATTCCCGGACCTCGGTTTGAATAGGCGTCGCTGTGCCGAGAAGAAGATTCTTTGTTCGTGTACCTACCTGTAGCATGAAGCCGAGAAGATTATTTGGCTCGTCCTTCTTATCACTCATTCCTCCCCGACGACGGGCTTTATGTGCTTCATCCAGGATCACGGTGCCATATTTTTTTTCCAGAAGGAATTTACGCTCGTCCGAATCGTGAAAAATCAATCCGGTAGAAACTATTGCGATGCGAAATGGACAACGACTAATATCCTCCGCGCCGCGTGTTTTGATGACATGGCCGTGCGGATCGATCCAATTCTTTTTCGCCGAATCCCAAACTGCACTGGGGATGCCGAGTTTGTCGAATAATTCCATCTGCCATTGCAAGGTCAGCGTTGATGGGGAGAGAATGAGAACAGGACCATCGTCGAGCAACACGGAAATCATTGCGCTTGCTGCCAAGGATAGGGTCTTACCTACGCCTACTTCGTCGGCGAGAAGAAGGCGCGCCTTTCCATAAACCTCCCGATGCCGTAGAAACATCGTTACAAAAGAACGCTGCCAAGGTTGAAGTTGCTCGCCTCCACGGTAGATGGGACTTTCTGCTAATGCCGCCGCAGGCATGTCAAGCGGCTTAGCTTCTTCAAAGCGAATCTCTACACGATCTGCAACACGCTTTATCTCTTCAATAATGGCATCAGGCAGGGGATATGCCTCATCCCAAATTGCTTTGAATTCTTCCTCAACCCATTCCACGCCTTCAGCGGAAGTGTCCTCCCACAGGATCTCGTAGTTCTGAGCAAATGCACTTTTTGTTTCGTTTATTGATCCAATGAAACAGGTTTTACGTCCATCGGCTGCTTCGATTACCCCGGCCTTACCGTGAATAAAAACACGGTCCTTCGGGATGACACGGATTTCGACCCTGCCGCTGGACAGAAGTTCGTACAAGCGGCGGTAGCGGTCACGATGCAACAAAGCTTCAACCTCGGACGGAGCCTCGTTCCAACGTTCCTTGAGTGCGGTTTCCCGCGCATGCTTGGAGACGACCACATCAGCAGCGTCCAATTCGCTGTTGCACACGATTTGAACGACAGGGATGGCGCCGATTTCTTCGCCGACCAATTCAAATATGGAACTCCGGAAATATCCGGCAATCCGGCGATAGGACTTCGCATTTTTCAGTTTAACGCTTAGGAAAGCATGATCGAGACGGTGGCGTCGGGAAGAGAATCGGTTGATAGAGCTCATGGAAAACCACGGTGCAGGAGTAACCCGCGAGCTAGTAGATTTCGGAGCAATCTTTTGGCTTCCTTATAGTCGAGTAGTTTTTCCTCACTGGCTTTCCGCCACTTGGAAATCCTTTCCAAGGAATACCTCACCTCCCAACCTTTGAAAGATTTGCTTGCATGGCCGTCACCCTAGCCGCTGGTTTTTCACTAGTTCTCTCAGTACTCGTGCAGCGGCAGCTTCCTCGGGTCGAAGGGTTTCAAACCGCTTAGCCAGATAGTCAGCCAATTCCGCCGCCAACTCGCGCTGAGTCATGTCCCCGTAATAATCCGGTATGTTCAAGGTTAAATGTGCAAGTACCTCGGAACCGTCTAGATTCTTGACCAGCTCCATCACGGCGTATAAGACGGCCCGTAGTGTAGAGTGATGTAGTTCGGACCCTTCACTCATTTCGCTACGAGCGAATTCAACCGCACTTTTAAGTCGGGCTTGGTTGGCCCTTTGATCACCCATCAAAGCCCTAAAATCACGTACCTTGAATGCTTTAGCGAAGTTCTGGTAATTGTCAAGAGTCTTTGTTCCACGGGCTTCCATGTCGAGCAGTTTAAGGTAGAACCGCTCAGCAGCAGTGAATTTGTCCCAGAAACGTTTTTCGATGCCTTGCGGTACCAGGCATTGGTTAGCGGTGTCCACTGCGAATGCGATAAGGCCGTCTACGAAAGTAGTTTCACCCTTAACACGGGGGCGAATGGCCTCTGCTGCCATGTCGCGACCGTCAATGAGGGAATACTTGGTCAGCACCCGAAGCGCAGCCGCATAGCCCGCCATTTGAATGTCAGCGTCTTCGAATACATTTTCATCGCGGTACAGGCCTTTGGCTTCCTGGTTGAGGCCGGTTAGTGCACTTACTTGTGCCTCGACCTCTTCCTGAATTTCCCAGGCCAAATCGTCTCGGGTAGTTTTTTCAAGGCCCTCTCGTTTGCGGCATACCAACAATACCGTTCCTTTGACATAACTGCCCTCTCGCAAAGCACTATCGGTTTCGGTGACGACGTACCATGCTGCTGTGACTTGCAAACCCGAGGCCCACACTATGCCCGCCATGTCAGCCCAGATGGAACCACTCTGATGAGTGAACATAATAACCTGGATACCATTTTCGGACATGCATTCGGTCATACGCTTATAAGCTGCTACCATCCCCCGACGGAAATCCTCACCTTCGCCTTTCACGGCAAGAGAGCGGCGGCTATCCCATACCCAGTTCGAAAATTCGTGAGGAGGGTGCTTGCGTAGCCATGCTATAAAAAATTCAAGAATTTCTTCATACTTAACCGCATCGCCATACGGTGGGTCTGTAATGAAAATATCCGCTTCCGTACTCCATTCACCAGCGGGTTTGTTCCTTACCTCCGTTGATCCAAAAACTGGACTGTCAACGAAATCCTCCAACAAGTACGTTTTAGCAAATGAAAATGAGCGGACTCCGTATGTAAAGAGGGTATTCAATGCCTGATTGTAAAATGTTTGCGCAACGGATTCTCGAGCCGCGCCAGTTCCATACCGGCAAAGCTTTGAAGACCAGTCAGTAAGCCGTGCCAGAAAAACACTTAATGGCGCAGTAAAGGAATCAGCACGAGTTCGAATGTGTTTATTTGTGAGCCCAAGAAACAATAATTGCCTTGGTGAAAACAGATGGTGCCAATGAGTCCAACCACGTGTACGAATCGGCTCGTCAGTTTTCGCACCTGGCTCAATGCGCATATCAGGAATCCAGCCCTTGGATTGCCATTCAGAAATATTCCTGACTAGTACATCTTCCACAATTCGTTCGCGTTCGAGATCTTCATGTGTCGTGGCCCGGAATTGATAGACGTACCCTTTGCCCGAATTCTTTGGGAACATCCACTGGATGCAATAGAGCCGCTCTCTGAAAATATCGCCGGGGTTCGTTACGAAATCAGTCTTTTCCCACAACCTCAAACGATTACTATTTCCGCTTGATTCATCCTTGAAATCCCCGCGAAGAGTTGAAATCTTTGTTCGATGCTCGATACCATCGAGTGAATAGGTTAAATATGGCTCTTGGCCGCGTCCGTCCGTCACCAGTGTTCCGGTTTCAGCGGCGTTCATTTCCTCGTCGGAAACATTGGAGAGAATTTGAACATCGAAGCGTTTGCCATGATGATCCGGTACTAGCTCAGCAATTACTTTTTTTCCTTTACTAATCAGTCGTGTAGGTAGCAATGGCACGCTCCAGCCGGATTGGGGGCATGTTACTTCTAAGCAGTAGAGAAATGTTTTTGGCCGCCAACCTTGGTTATCGGTTTCGACCTTCAATGCGTCGATTTCGAATTGTACATCCTGCGCCAATTTTTCTTGGGCAAGACGCAATTCCTTTCGAAAACCACTCGAACCACCAACGACGTTAAATGCGCCCCAGGTTAACATGCAGGCAATCGGATTGAGATCAGAGGCTGTAACATTGCATCCGAGTCTTGCTGCTTCAAAGGGAATTTGACCCGAACCCGAAAAGGTATCCGCAAACTTGGGCCTATGTCCAAAGCGCATGATGCCGAGTTGTTCTACCAATCCAGGGAAAGAATTGGCTTGAGTTCCAAGGTAGGCGTTAACTGCTTCCCATACATGGTTGTGAACCTTATCCGATACTTCATCTGGCCGATGTGCCTGATCCACACGTTCTCGATAGGTTGTGTTGGGCAACATTTTCACTTCAAGGCGTAGGCGCTCCAACTCATTAATATCTTCGCGCCAGGAAAGCTTTACTTTGTCAAAATCTGGGTTCGACCAATCCACCGGTGATTGTTCCGGAACGATGCCTTTGGGTTCCACATTGAAAAAATCTGATATACGTGTTAAAGACAGCCTTTCCACAATTTCCCGAGGCTTGGGGGTACGTGGCCAACGGGCGACAAATGACTCATCATCCATGGCCATGAGCATTTCGAAAATCTCAAGATCGCGCGATGGGTTGCTTGTTGCGGGTAGCAAGCAGCCGAGAACACAGGCTTTATTCAAAGTTAACGGCTTACGCCCTTTCCAATAACTCCCTAATGTTGTGAGTATCTTGCTTTGTTTCCCCTCTTGTTCTCGAAAGGCTTCCGCAGAAAGCTTTTGAACCGGGAACAACTTTTCAATCAAGGCAGGCGCATCTTTAAGGGAAAAAGGGATAACAGTCGATGTCATTTATCACTTTCGAATAAAGGCAGAGTGAACAAATCGGCTTCAACCGGCCTACGCCGCTTGCGGCCGGGCGGGAGTTTATCGCCATCCGATAGGGCAAAGAAAAGTGCGCGCCGCCAGCCCCGCTGTTTATCTTCGGACAAACCAGCCTCTGCGGATGTCATGGCAAACAGCCACCAGCGTTCTTCCGGACGCAAAGCCGCCCATTTGTGGCAGACAACTAAGAGCTGTTCCGCATTAGCTGTTTCAGCAGCCCAGGCCAGCACACATAATTCCTTGCCCAGAAGCCGATCAACGAGATTCGCTCCAATATGCCACCTTCCCGTAGAGATTCCAGCGGCCTTTAGGCGGTCATTGAATTCTCGACGAGAAATGTCGGCGATACCCGACCAAACAGTTCTTTCCAGGATTACTCTTTCTTCTTCGCGGGGAATGCCAGCTTCTTGGCCGCGATATCCGTAGTCCTCGACAATCACAACAGCATCGTTCCGATTCGCGGGAATTTCCACGCGGAAAAGATGGGCTCCGAATTTATCGGGCGCTCCAAAGTCTACGGTTACGGTTTTTTCACTCATTGCTCTACTTCGCTGATTTGCAATTCAATTCCCAGCTTTGCGGCAAAGTCCTTGAGGTCATGGCCAGATTGAAATAGTGCCTTGCGGAAGGTTAGGGTCACAGGAGCATCGGGCGGAAACTTTTCGGATACTTTGATTAACAATTCTCGAATGAAATTCGCATCTACCGCGATCTCACCAATAGTTAAGCCAATCATATGACTTCCTTGACCGACGTTGAGGGTGAGCCCCTCGAATGTGGTAGATTTATCTGCCGCCTGTTTCAGTCCCTCGAATGTTTTAGTGCGTGAGTCAAGCTTGCGGCCGGTTCGCGAAACCAAACGGGCTGGCTTTACATCATCGATTTGAATACCGCGTTGTCCCATAGCCGGAAAGCGAAAGTCCTTCTTGTCTTCGAGACCTTCACAAGAGGCAAACGCCCGCAACAATATCTCCTCATCCCTTATTGGGATAGGACCCTTGTATACCTCGCCTTCGCGAGGTTCACTGGCATCGAGTGTGTATCTGATTTCACCCTTTGGTGCGACGAAGAGTTCGACTAGTCGCTTTCCGTTTTTCTCACTGAGTTGATTGCGCAACACCAATTTGTTGGTCCAAGTTTCAGGGTCTCCGGTTTCATACTTTCCTGAAACATCACAAACGAGAAAACTCACTCGCAGGGCATCGGTGGTGTAAGTAAACTCTTTGAGTAGCGGACTGGCTTCTGAAACGGTCGCATTTTCAGCAAAATGAATGCGTGGCGCTGGCCCGGCATTCTGTGGATTTACGCGGATTCGTACTTTCCCTTGATCATCCGGTTCCGATTCGGGAATAACTTGTGCCGAAGTTTTCTTCTTTCGTGGTTTTTTCGTGACATAACCATTTCCAAGATCCTCCCAAATTCCACGATTGCAGGCAATGGAACGAAGCGAATCCAAGCCTTTTGGCGGTAGCCATGGCATGCCTGGCATTTCCGAATAACGATCGACTGCATCGGTCCAACGAACATCGTCTAGATTTTCGGGCCAGAGTAGATCCTGGCTCTTTTCAAGGATTGGGTCAAAATCTTTCTCGACATCAAGATAAAGCTTGATGGGATGTCCGGCCAAAGTCTTCTCGATTTGTTCTTCGCCGTTGAACTGTTTGGCGGTGTCGCGGGTCATATCAAGGGGCTTTGGAGCGAGCTGCGGTCCCTTGCCGGTACGTTGAATGGGAAACAATACCTTATCAAATAGGGTCAAAATGGTGGAATTGAGATCCTGTTCGTAAGCCTGCTGTTTGCGCTCCAAATCTTCCCGCTGCGGGTGCCCTTTGGGAATGCGCCCATCAGCTTTCTGGCCTGCGAAAAAATGGCGGGCCGCTTTTTCAACGCTGCCCATAACCGTTTTGTCCCCAGTAAGTACGCAAAGGTTGTTCTTCTGACTCAGGCCGTCGAAAAACCTCTGTACCTCTTCAGGCGGGATTTTGGTGTCCGGGCTGACGACCAATAGTACACGCCCTTTCCGGACTCTATCTGCGACTT
>JAHFAF010000462.1 GCA_023250715.1 Pseudobdellovibrionaceae bacterium
GGAGGATTGGGGGACGCTTGGGCCTCAATACGCCGATAAGATTCTGAACTATCTCGAATCGCGGTACCTTCCGGGGCTTCGCGAGTCGATCGTGACGCAAAAGATTTTCACTCCGCAAGATTTTCAATCGGAGCTCAACGCGCACTTGGGATCTGCGTTTTCCCTAGAGCCTCGTCTTACCCAGAGCGCCTACTTTCGTGTTGCGAATCGAGATCCGAAAATTCAGGGGCTCTATTTTGTCGGGGCGGGAACCCATCCGGGAGCTGGGATTCCCGGTGTAGTAGCCTCTGCCAAAGCAACGGCCGGGTTACTTCTCGAAGACTTTGCAAAAGAGAGAATCGAGATCCGAAGCCCCCTTTCCACCGTAGATCTCTCCCTGCCGCAGTTGGTTCAAGAGTGTGAAAAACGAATCAAGATCGGATCGAAGAGTTTTTCGTTAGCTGCGAGCCTTTTTGGAAGGGAAGCCAGAGATGCCGCGTGGCTTCTCTACTGTTGGTGCCGCTATTGCGATGATCAAATCGATGAAACCGTGAATTTACGTCTACAAGAAATGCGTGTGGCCGAGCTTCGAAAGGGCACGCGGGCAGCCTTTGCGGGGGAATATAGCGCGCAGCCGCCGTTCGAAGCGATGCGATATCTCGCGAGTCGGTACCGAATTCCTGAGCTTTATGCAGAAGAGCTCATCGAGGGAATGGCGATGGACGTGCGAAAAGAGCGGTATGAAACTTTCGAAGAACTTCTACAGTACGCTTATCGCGTGGCGGGCACGGTGGGATTGATGATGGTGCACGTGATGGGAGTATCGGAGGAGCTTGCCCTGGCCCATGCTTCCGATTTGGGAACGGCGATGCAGCTTACCAATATCGCGCGTGATGTGCTCGAGGATGCAGGGCGCGGCCGTGTCTATTTGCCCCTGCATTGGCTCGATGAGGCGGGAGTTCTGGAGTCGCAGCTCGAGCTAGCGAAATACCGCGATGCTTTGGGTGGAGTTGCGGCGCGGCTCGTGAGGGAGGCCTCAAAGTATTACGATTCCGGCAATCGAGGGTTGAAGTATTTGCCTTGGCGCGCGGCGATTGCCGTCGCGGTGGCGAGCCAGGTGTACCGCCGAATTGGCGATAAAGTGGCGCGCCGTGGAGGAGAAGCATGGAATACACGGACCGTAGTATCGCGTTGGGAGAAAATGGGAGCGGTCGTTCAGGGGATGGCGCTGGCAGCGGGGACAATTCCCTATCGAATCTTGCACCCCTGGCGGCGGGCGCAGGTCAATCTGGTGTGGAGGTATTCGACATGAGTACCAATGTTCAGAATAATTTTCTTCAAGATACTTGGATCTATGCCTCGCGCATGCGCCTTTTCACGCGGGAAGACTGGCACGTTTACTTCGCATGGGTGGGGCTCATGCTCGGGCTCTTGGGCTCGGAAAGCTATTTTCTATACAGGGGCTGGAGCCATGGTGTGGAGTATCCGGATTATGTTTGGAATATTCCCATTGGGACAATGATTTTCATTTTAGCCATCGCCTTCGATACGATTGGGCACCGCACGGTTTATAAGCAGGAGCTTTCCAAGGGCGAAGCGCTCGTTCATCACATTACCATTGCGGCCGGCATATCGAGCGTCATGCTTCTTTGTATAGCGTTTTCGAAGCCAGAATCCTTTCGAATCCCGGCCCTCGTATTGACGGCGCTCACCGTATTTTACAGCGCGATTGACGAGGCGATGCATTGGCGGCGCTATTTGAACCATTACTCGGACCGGGTGGAAATGTGGAGCCACTTTTTCATATTCGTCGGTCACACGATTATGATGTTGGCCTGGTATTATTGGTTTCAGCAAGGCTACCCTGGAGTAAAAGAGACGTTGAGCTATCTGTAGTTCTTCCAACGGTAGGACACGTTTTTGCGGGCTGTTCTATCGGGCGTAAAATTCTTCACGTGCATCCGAGCCAATTTTTCACATTCTTTTTTCGAGTGCAGTTTTGTTCCGAAAGTCATCTCGTGTCTCTCTCCGTTATGCTCTTGCGTGTAGATTCGAATGTTGCAGTTCTCTGGCCCTCGGGAGGCTAGCGTCGGCCAAGACAACGTATACAACAGGAATAGAGAAAGACCCTTCATCACGAAGGCAGAAAGCTTCAACTCCCGTGCCACGTATACTAGGCTTGAGGAAAGGTCCTAAGGTGACTAAAATTGTCAGCATGAGAACATTTTTGTTTATCGTGTTGTTTTGTCAAAGCATGATTGCGGGGCAAGAGAAACCTGCTGCAAACCGCCCTCTTGTAAATCAGGAGGGAAAACCATTTCAGTTATACGATCTGAAGGGGAAATATATTTTTCTCTCTTTCATCTTCACAAGGTGCCCGCAGCCGAAGATGTGCCCCCTGACGGTGACTTTAAACAAAACACTATTGGAGGCGTGGAAAAAACAAAAAGGAGCGCCGGACCTCCAATTTCTTTTGGTGACATTGGATCCGAAGTTCGACTCACCGTCGGTTTTAAAAAATTACGCAAAGGCTCGACACATCGATTTGAAGCGATTTACCCTAGCTACGGGAGATCCCCAGACTCTTTCCAGTATGGCCGCGGAATTTCAAATCCTCGCTCTGCCGGAAAATGGAATGATCGCCCACAACATGACGAACACGCTCCTCGATCCGAACCTCATGATTGTGCGTTCCTACTCCGAAAACCAGTGGAAGCCCGAGGACATCCTCAAGGAAATGACGCCAAAGCCATGAGACTGCTTCGCTAACGCTCGCAGATACATGCATTTGCGAGCGTTAGCGAAGCAATCTCGCAGTACTAGAGGTATTCGGGTTTTCCCAATGCGCTGACGATTTTAAATTCTTCGGGGGTGACGGGTTGGATGGAGAGTCGGGCGCCGCGCTTTAGGACCATCATTCCCTTCAGTCTTGAATCGGCAGCCAGGCGCGCGCGAGTGACGGGCTCTCTCAGCTTCGCGGTCGCACGAATATCGACCATGCACCAAGGGCTCTCTTGTTCGGGATAGCCTTCGCGAACCACCTCGGCGAGACCATAGATACCTGCATCCTCCGTATTGCTGTGATAAAAGAGAACCTCGTCGCCCTTTCTAAACGTATCGCGCATGAAGTTTCTCGCTTGATAATTTCGCACGCCCTCCCAAGAGGTTGTGCGTTTCGGCGCCTTCGCCAAATGATCAAAGGAAAATACATCGGGCTCCGACTTCATCAGCCAATAGCGTTTCATCAGGGAAATAATTTAGTCTCATTTCTGGGTTAAGGCAAAGGCCCGCCGCCAAGCGGGAAGGCGGGACTGATTGGCCTGGTAGAGCAAGGCGGAAAGCGTGTCCGCAAGGCGCAAGCCCTCTTGCACGGTCATCGCATTCGTTTCGCGATAGAGGAATTCCAGCTTTTTA
>JAHFAF010000463.1:0-1935 GCA_023250715.1 Pseudobdellovibrionaceae bacterium
GCCACCTCCAGAATTACCACTACTTCCCGAATCGATCCCGAGAAGCGGGCATAAATCTTTTTTGCATTCTCCAATACCTCTCCGTGCTGCAAAGTCTGGGCGCTTACCCCTGCCGCGAGATTGGTCACGCAAGAAATGGCCACCACGCGTTTCCCCATGTGGTGCAAGGTAATCGCTTCAGGTACCGTCGACATCCCGACCACGTCCCCCCCGACAATTCTATACATCTTAATTTCACTCGGTGTTTCATAGGATGGGCCATGGGTCGCGACATAGACGCCCGTTTTCAACGGGATCTTTTTCTGATTCGCGACTTGAAGAATCTTTGCGTTGAATTCCGGGTCATAAAGCCGAGTCATATCGGGAAATCTCGGCCCCAACTGATCCTCATTCTTTCCTACGAGCGGATTCGTCCCCATCATGTTGATGTGATCTTGGATCAAAACCAGTTCAGGGGGCTGGACGTCTGCATGAAGGCCGCCAGCTGCATTAGTGAGCAAAAAAGTTTCCGCTCCGGCCAGGGCAAATGCACGATACGGGAAAACGACCTCTTCCATCGAAAGGCCTTCGTAGAAATGAAGCCGCCCTTGCATGCACGCAAGTCGAACTCCATTGAGCTTTCCAACGACTAATCTCCCCACATGCCCCTCGACTGTCGCTTGTTTCAAGTGAGGAATCGACGTGAAAGGAATTTCAATCTCTGTCTGCATTTCATCGAGAAGGCCCGAGAGGCCGCTTCCCAAAACAATAACGACTTTCGGGAACTCGGGGCAGAGTTTTTTTACGGCCTTTGTTGCCTCTTCTAATTTCTGAATCATCACTGAGCTCAAACTACCTCCTTAATCCAGGGAAGTTTGCGTGAAGGCTCGGTGCCTACCGTCACGATTCTCGCCTGAGAGTCCTGAATCAAAACCAAATCCTCTGCTCGGAAATAGAAGAGCGTCGCAAGCCGCTGGCCCTTCTCCACTTTATCCCCGACTCTCGCTTCCAAGCGAATGCCTACTTCCGGATGAATGCAATCCTCTTTCTTGAGCCGTCCGCCGCCAAGGCTATTTAGAAGGACTCCCAAAGAGTAAGCGTCCATGCGGGTAAGAACCCCGGCTTCAGCCGCCCGCCAAGTGAAAGACTTCATCTCACTTTTTTTCGAATCCCTTTCCTTGAGGAATTGATCGATATCGCCGCCTTGCGCTTGAAACATCTTTTTGAAATTCTTCTGCAGTTGCGAACGGTCGCGCTGCAAGCACTCGTCATATGCGTCCCGCACCGTAGTCAGCTCTAACCTTCGACGGCTTGCCAAGTGAATCATCCAAGCCGCAAGCTCACGAGTCACCGTGTGCAGCCCTTCTTCCCTCTCCCCCTCGAGGTAGCGCCAGCATTCCTCGACTTCCAAGCTATTGCCGATGCAATTCCCGAGGGGCTCATCCATCGAAGTTAGTAATGCGACCGCGTCCTTACCTTCGCGCTTTGCCACTTCGACCAGAGCGGAAGCAAGAGCGCGCGCATCGTTTTCATTCTTCATGAAGGCGCCCGCTCCCACTTTTACATCGATCACAAGCCCATCGAGATTCTCGGCGAGCTTTTTGCTCATGATACTGGAAACGATCAAAGGCCGGCTCTCTACTGTCGCCGTGACATCTCTCAGAGCATAGAGCAAACGATCGAGCGGAGCCAGATCTTCGGTCTGCCCCATCATGAAATATCCATTTTCTTGAAGGAGCTTTTTTGCCGTGCCGATGGAAATCAGGGGCGAGAAGCCGGGAACCGACTCGAGCTTGTCGAGCGTTCCCCCGCTGTGCCCCAGTGCCCGGCCCGAGACCATCGGGATGCGGACTTTAAACTTGCCAAGCAATTTTTCCGCGAGGTGAGAAACAATGGGAACGAGAAGAAGCGAAGTCTTATCACCCACTCCACCCGTGCTGTGCTTATCCACCCAAT
>JAHFAF010000463.1:1945-3392 GCA_023250715.1 Pseudobdellovibrionaceae bacterium
TAACACCCGACTTCCAAAGACAACGGGTGAGGGTCGCGGTCTCCGCAGGGGTAAGACCTCGAAAAAAAACCGCCATGAGCCATGCGGACATTAGATAGTCCGGCGTTTCTTTACTTAGGTAAGATCGCACCCAACTTTCCAAATCGGAATCCGAAAGCGGTCGCCCATCTCGCGTGGAGGCGATTACTTCCCTGGGTTGCATAAGACCCTGCAAGTGAATGAAAATCTATTCCAGCCGGCCAAAACCGCCAATCTCTTCGTCCTCCGCGCTCGGCGTCCTCGACGGCCCAAAAGGGCCGCCTGCGGGGCCTCACTTGTGCGTCCTTGATATTGTCGGTTTTTTCTCGGCTTCATGACGATATTCATCCTCTTCCAGGGTCTAAGAAGCTCTCTCCCAAATCTGCCAATTCACTAGAAGAGATTCCATAGGCTGTGAGAATCGAAGCGGCGACATCGGTCATGGACCGACGATCCCCTAAATCTTTGCCCGGCTGACCGGGCTGAAAAGCTACTAGCGGCACGAATTCACGTGTGTGATCGCTTCCCCTAAATGTCGGATCGCACCCGTGGTCGGAGGTAATAATCAGACAATCCTCCGGAGTCAGCTCCGCCAGAATTTTGGGCAAAAAGGTATCCAGCTGGACCAAGGAAGAAGCATATCCCTTGGGATCCCGCCGATGGCCATAGAGCATGTCGAAATCGACGAGGTTTGTGAAGACGAAGGCCCTTTCTTTCCGGTTCTTGATCAAAAAATCTAAGGAGGCCTGCAGGCTATCAATGTTATTTCCGGTGTGGTTTCCGGCAGAAATACTGCGATGATTAAAAATATCGTCGATTTTGCCGACAGAGCAGACCTTGACCCCTGATTCTTGAAGGACATCGAGACAGTTTTTTCCAGGGGAAAGCGAATAATCCCGACGGTGCTCCGTTCGCTTAAATGTGGCGGGATCCTTTCCGATAAAGGGACGCGCTATCACGCGGCCAATTTGATAGGGCTCAGTCACGCGTCGGGCAATCTCACAGATCCGATGGAGCCGCTCTAATCCAAAAGTCTCCTCACTTGCCGCTATCTGAAAGACGGAATCGGCCGAAGTGTAGAGAATCGGCTTTCCCGTTGCCAAACTCTCTTCTCCCAACTCCTCAATGATCGTGGTGCCACTGGCCGCCTTATTTCCCAGCACACCCGGCAAACCTGCTTCCCTGACAAAACTATTCACTAACTCAGTGGGAAACCCGTCCGGGAAGACCGCAAAAGGTTTTCTTGTCACCAGGCCTGCCAACTCCCAATGGCCCGTCGTCGTGTCCTTGCCCTCGCTCTCTTCCGCGAGTCTTGCCACTTTCGCCAATGGCGAAAAGACGCGGGAAATCCCGTCAAACTTCCCTAGATTTCCTAATCCAAGTCTTTCAAGATTAGGGAGCTTTAATCCCCCTACCGCATGCGCGGTGT
>JAHFAF010000464.1 GCA_023250715.1 Pseudobdellovibrionaceae bacterium
GCATTCCTCTTGGAATGCAGAGAAAGATCGGTACCGCCAAGGACAGACTTTTTTTCGTACGCCTCATGACTCAGCACGGGACGGTCGAAGCACGCTATCTGAAAACAGTCGCTGATCAGCAAGAAACACTCTATGAGGTTGTGCAAATGATTCGTCAGTCCGAACCTAGCGAAGTGGGCGTCCTGGTGATGGGTCGGTAATTGGGTACGCCGTCGATTTCATGATTCGCCAGAGTGAAATAAAGGTTTTACAAAAAATATAAGGATGTACCGCGAAAAAATATGCTACACGGCGAGGAACTTTTAATTGGAGGTCGTAATGAAGAAAGTTATTTTGGTGGCGTTATTTGCGCTGAGCGCTCGGGGTGTGGAGTGGAATATCCAGTCAGGTGCCTGGAATCCGCAGACCTGCTCGTATAGCCGTCAAATCTGTTTCGGCGGGTATCAAGTACAAACTGGGACGCACACGCAAGCCGTGACTTATGCTGCAGATGTGGAATCCGGAGGCTACTGGACGCAAGTGAAATCGGGAACTCAGAAACAATGGAATCCCAATACCTGTCGTTACGAGTACAAAGACACCTATTCCCAGCAGTGGAACCCAACGTATAAAACGCAATACTACACAGTGAATGAACAGGTCGCGACGACAGGAAGTGTCGCTCCTCATTGCGCTGCAATCGTCCAAGTCGATAAATGCTACACTTACGCGTTTCAGGGAAAACTAGTTCCGTGCCGAAGCTCCGCCGGATACCCGTACTTCAAGGCCGACGGTGCTTACTGGGGAGCTGAGGGACTCTATGCGCACGGCACGGATTACAATGAAGCGAATGCATTGCCGTATGGCGACGAAGTGACCCGCACTATCGGTAGCGGCCATAAGAAACGGCATCGCTAAACTCGAAAAAGGTGTGTGGATACATTTTCCCTTCTGTCGAAGGTACCAATATGCGACTGAACCGTTGGCTGAAAGAAAATTTCAGCGGAAAACGGTTGAAGGGACCCTCTCACGGGGGCTTCAGCGAACTTGAGCCAAGGATCGCAGAGGTGCTTTGAGTGGCCGGCCTCCCGATTCACTCCGTTGAGTCGCACAGCTCCCGCTTTGCGGCTCAGCTCGAGGCACACGAGAACGTCATCCCCTTCACCCTGGTGGCGATAGGGGCGAATATCAGAAAGAATGACAAGTCCGTCCTCCCCGTCTTTCAAGAGCCAATCCAGACAGGCGATGGCTTCGACGCCGGCTGTTTCTTCTAAATGGGTAAGTCCCAGAACCTCGCGGGCCTGCAGCGGGTGAAACTCCAGAAGGCGTTGAAGGGGCGCCGAAAGCGGCTCCATGTCCGGGTACACCTGCGAAAATAGAACCGCTCCATATGGCCCGCGCTTTTTTAGTTCGAGAAGCTCGATGAGACATTTCACTGGATTCGGAAAAAAGGGGCGAGGGCGAAGAGTCTCCTGGCCATAGTGAGTCTCCAGCCTATCCAGCGTGAGTCGCTTTTGGCCGGAGAGATTCGGATCTCCCGGCAGCGATAATGCCGACCAGTAGTCGATCCGATTCAAATAAAGCGAATCAAAGCTCTCATACATCGGCGAGCTTGCCCTTCAGGTAAGCTTGATGCACGTGCAATTTGTGAATCATGCTCGTCCCTTCCATATACTCAAAGGCGCGAGCGTCTCGGTACCACTTCATCAGGTAAGGGTGATCCCAAATGCCCTTCGTACCGAAAAGGGGCAAGGCATCGGCGGTAATCTCTTCCACCAAGCGAATGTTTTCAATTTTCGCAACCGAGGCCAAGGCTCCATTTGATGCATCTTGATCCGCTATGCGAGCTGCTTTAAGAAGCAACGCTTTCGTTCCCGCAATCCTTACGCGGTAATTTTCCCAGAGAGACGTTTCGCTTTCTGTGAGATCCCGACGATTCTCCAAAACGTAATCATACGTGGCCCGCGCCACACCCAAAGCCATTGCGCCGACTCCCGGCCGCATTCGATTGAATGTCTGAATCGCACCCCAGAGGCCGCGGCGAGAAGGCGTTAAATGCGCGCCTACGATGTCCGATTCCTTTACCGGATATCCCTCGAACTTCAAACGCGAGGGCTCGGCGCCTCGTAAGCCGAAAAGCTTATGCGGCTCAGTTTGGAAAGGGCGAGCCTCCTTGTCGACGAGAATGGCCTCGATTCCCAAAGGCCCCGGGTGTCTTCTCGCGAACACGATTCCCAGCTGGCCTCGATGGGAGTTGCCCGTCAGAATTTTTTCTCCCCACAGCTCGTAGGTTCCCTCTCCCGTGGGCTTGAGTTGAGAAGTGAGATTTGCTGCATCGGAACCTTTCTCCGGCTCGGTAATGGAAAAAAAAGTCCAAGTTGGTTTCGATGCTACACGCTTGTAATAGAACTCCTGTTGTTCCGGTGAACCGAGATCATAGATTACATGCCCCGACATGCCTGGTCCTGGTGAGGCCATGAGCACGCCTACGTCGCCATAGGATAGCGCCTCGAGGCTCAGTACGCGCTCCGAGCACTCCATGAAGTAATACTTTCGCCCCTCTTTTCCAAGGAACGGCGCCGGGTTGTACTCGGGTGGAATAAACATGTAGGCGAGCCACTGGACGCCGGGGAGATCAAGATGTCGATGAATGGCGTCGCGATCGCTTTCGACTTCAAAGGCAACCTTACGAAAATCCTTCGCAGCCTCCGCCAATTGGCCTTGCAATTCCGCTAAATCGTTTTCATGAATCATGGCTGCACCTCATTCGCCCAGAGTCCCAGCATGCGTACCCAATATTCTTTGTCGGCGAGTGCACCGGTCACGTACCCGTGCCCGCCCATGAGTTTGGAGAGCTGGGCTGCGGCCTTGGTTAGCTCCGTATGAGCGTAAGCTTGAGTTTCCGGTCCCTGTGCGAGTGCGAGAGAGACTTTTGCCATCGCCTCCCCCATCTCAGACATCACCGTTTCATGCTGAAACGCGGGCTTTCCGTGGCTTTGCCGCCTGGAGAGATGATCCCGGATGTTTTCCGCCATTTCGAGTACTAGTTGCACGCATCGGGAGAGGACCACGTCCTTTCCTTGAGCGACAACTTGTTCAAAGCGATCCTTGGAGAGCTCTTCGGTCATATATTTTCTCCACTTCTAAAAATTGCGGTTCCAAAGAAACTTCCAATTCCCACGCCTACGACGGCAAAAAGATCACCCGGTTGAAGAATCTGTTTTTCTAGAGCGCGTTCTAGATTGAGAAATGCATCGTTGCAGTAGCAATGTCCGATATCTGACAAAAGCTCCAAGTAAACCTGATTGCGCGGAAATCCACTCTGCTGACAAAATCTTCTCCACGTCGTCAAATTCACGTTGTGGGGAAATATCCAACGCAGGTCTTTTAGGTTTACTCTCGCTTTTCCGAG
>JAHFAF010000465.1 GCA_023250715.1 Pseudobdellovibrionaceae bacterium
TGCCAACCCCAAGCCGGGTCAAGGCATGCCCCCGCAAGGACAGGGGCAGGGCCAAGGCCAAGGACAGGGCGGCTGCGATTGGTATTATTATGATTGCAGCGGCTACGGGAGCAACGGTGGGGGCTACCAGGAATATTACGGTTACAATGATGGAAACTACGGCGACGATTGGGGCTACGATTACGATTATTACTCCAAGCGCCGCTAAGTTGAGCTAAGGGGCCGTCTAGTGTAACTTGACCGGACATGAAACCGGTCAGCTCCGACGTCCAATTTCCTCAGCTAGAAGAAAACGTACTCCGATTCTGGAAAGAAAAAGGCATTATCGAAAAAGGGCTTCAGGCCAATCTTGGCAAGAAGCCCTTTGTTTTTTATGACGGTCCCCCATTCGCCACAGGCCAACCTCATTACGGTCACATTCTAGCCGGTACTTTAAAGGATATCGTTCCCCGCTACTGGGTGATGCGCGGCCGCTATGTCGAAAGGCGTTGGGGATGGGACTGCCACGGCCTTCCGGTCGAGTTCGAGATGGAAAAAGAGCTCGGGCTCAATGGTCTTCACGAGGTCGAAAAATTTGGCATCGCGAATTTCAATGAGGCCTGCCGCTCCATCGTTCAAAGATACACGCGCGATTGGGAAGAGGTCATACAGCGGACTGGCCGCTGGGCCGATTTCAAGAACGACTACCGTACGATGGATCCTACGTTCATGGAATCCGTCTGGTGGGTGGTGCGCCAGCTTTGGGATAAGGGGCTGGTCTATGAAGGTTATCGAGTCATGCCCTACTCCTGGCGCATCTCAACGCCACTTTCCAATTTCGAAGCCGGCCTGAATTACAAAGAGGTTCAAGATCCTGCCCTCACAGTACGCTTTAAGGCGGACTCGGGAAAATATACTTTCCTCGCTTGGACGACTACCCCGTGGACCTTACCTTCGAATTTAGCGCTCGCGGTGCACCCTGAGCTTACTTACGTGGAGATCCAGGACAAGAAGACAGGCGAAAATCTTGTTTTGGGAAAAGATCGATTGTCTGTCTATTACAAGTCGTCGGATGAATACACTTTAGTCCAAGAGCGCACCGGAAAATCTTTGGAAGGGGAGGGTTATCAGCCTCTTTTTCCCTATTTTGCCGATAGGAAGAATCTGGGAGCCTTCAAAGTAGTTCTTGGGGAATACGTTACGACTACGGACGGAACAGGAATCGTGCATACGGCACCGGCCTTTGGCGAAGACGATTTTCAAGTCTGCCAGAAATATAAGATTGAGCTCGTCAATCCTGTCGATGCCGAAGGAAAGTTTACCCCTCAAGTTGCGGACTATGCCGGGCAAAACGTCAAAGAGGCCGATAAAGCGATCATCAAGGATTTGAAAACGAAGGGAGCCATCCTTCGACACGATACGATCGTTCATAATTATCCTTTCTGCTGGCGGAGCGACACCCCTCTCATTTATAGAGCGATACCCGCCTGGTTTGTGAAGCTTGATCCGATCAAAGAGAAGCTCCTTAAGAACAATAAGCAGACGCGCTGGGTCCCGGAACATTTAAGAGATGGCCGCTTCGGCAATTGGCTTGAGGCCGCGCGCGATTGGAATATCAGCCGCAATCGGTTCTGGGGAACGCCCATCCCCGTCTGGCGCTGTGAGTGCGAGAACATGATTTGTGTAGGCTCGCTAGACGAGCTCGAGAAGCTCTCGGGCAAACGTCCTAAGGATATTCACAAGCATTTTGTCGACGATATCACCATCCCTTGCTCCAATTGCAAGAAGGTCATGCGCCGAATCCCCGAAGTCTTGGATTGCTGGTTTGAGAGCGGCTCGATGCCCTATGCGCAGGCGCATTATCCCTTCGAGAACAAGGCTAAGTTCGAAGCCAATTTTCCGGCGGAATTTATTGCCGAAGGGCTCGACCAAACACGCGGGTGGTTTTATACGCTCGCCGTTCTTGCCTCGGCCTTGTTCGACAAGCCAGCCTTCTCTAACGTCATCGTAAATGGGCTAGTTCTTGCCGAAGACGGCAAGAAGATGAGTAAGCGGCTAAAAAATTATCCTGATCCGAAATATATTTTGGATACCTACGGTGCGGATGCTCTTCGGGCGTATCTCATGAGCTCGCCCGCTTCCCACGCGGAAGATTTAAGATTCTCCGAGGCCGGGGTGAAAGAAATTACCCGCTCGGTGCTCTTGCCATTTTGGAATGCCTACAGTTTCTTTGTGACCTACGCGCTTGCGGATAAATGGGAACCCACGGAAAGTGTTAAGGCGACAGACGATCTCGATCAATGGATTCTCTCCCGCCTGCAGAGCCTCGTGAAGAAAGTCGATGAAAAGATGGAGGCCTACCATCTCTATGAGGTGGTGCCCGAGGTTCTTCAATTCATCGATGAATTGACCAACTGGTATATTCGCTTGAACCGTCGTCGGTTTTGGTCGGATGAAAAATCTGACAACAAGGAACAGGCGTATCAGACTCTTTACTTCGTTTTGAAAGAATTCAGCAAGATTTTGGCGCCGATTCTTCCCTTCATTACGGAAGAGATCTTTCAAAACTTACGGACGGAAAATGAGAGGGAGAGCATACATCTTTCTTCCTGGCCAAAGGTCGAAGAGAAGTGGATCCAACCTGGGCTGGAACGCGAAATGGAGCTCGTCCAATCCGTCGTAGCGCTCGGGCGTAATTTGAGAAGCACGAATAAGCTTAAAAACCGCCAGCCTTTGCGCGAGATTCTCGTCATTACGAGTGATGCCTCCAATAAATCTGCCATTGAAAAGTACCAGGGGCTTATCGCTTCTGAAATGAACGTGAAAAAAGTTTCCTTTAGTAGTGAAGAATCAAAGTGGGTTTCCTTAACCGCGAAGCCTAATGCCAAGGTGCTGGGCCCCCGGCTCGGTGGGAAGATGCAAGTCTACCTAAAGAAGATTAAGGAGCTATCTCCAGATAAGGTTGCTCAGTTCGTCCAAAAGGGCTCTCTTGAAATCGATGGTGAGACAATTGCTTTGGGCGAAGTTCAGATTGAGCGTCAGCCCAAACAAGAAGGGTTAATTCTAACCGAAGGCCGCGTGACGATTTGGATGGATACGAAGCTAGACGATTCGCTGATTCGAGAGGGTCGAGCAAGAGAGTTCGTGAACCGAGTGCAGAAATTGCGCAAGGATCTTGGGTTTGAAATCACGGACAGAATCCGAGTTCATTACCAATGTGAGCAGGGGCTTGGAATCGCCATTCAGGAATTCGAATCTTACATTTCGGAAGAGACTTTGGCCGACCAAGTCGTCGCCTCGGCCCAGGGGCAATGGAATGCCGAAGATTCTATTGATGAGTTTGAATTGAAACTTAAGGTCGAAAAACTCTGATCGATTAGTTAAACGCCCGTGTCCCTTCCAAAAAACTTGA
>JAHFAF010000121.1 GCA_023250715.1 Pseudobdellovibrionaceae bacterium
CATGGTTTGGATTCCAGTCACGAAACGAAAAGTTTCCCAGGCCTGATTGCGCGTGGTCTCTGCCGCCGCTATTTGAGCGTCAAGGGTAGCGGCCTGTGCTTCCGCCGCCAGCCGATCTGCCGCCCTGGATTTTCCAATCCTTACTTGGTTATGTAGGTCGACCAAACGTTTCTCCGTGAGGTCTTTTAAATGAGTCAGAAGCTTAAGATCTTGTTCGCAGGCCAGAGTGGAATAGTAGGACTGCGCGACTTGCTGAAAGAGGGTGAGCTTGGACTGCTCCAATTGCTTTTCCTGCGATCGGACCAAAGCTAATCGTGAGCGCCTTTCCGCGAATTCTCCAAACCCGTGAAAGATAGGTTGGACAAGATTGATCCTCGCGTTCGATTGTTCCCCTCGCGTAAAGGCATTAGAGGAGCCAGGGCCTGGGTCCTGCCGCAGGTAGGAGCCGATCAAATTAACCGAGGGAAGAATTTTTCCCGTGGCTTGCCATTCGCGTTCCCGAGCTTGCTCGGTCGCGGCCGATCGACTTGCCACGGTTTCCGTCTTGGTCAGCGCGGAATCAAAAACTGCTTTTAAATCCCAACGTTCGGACGCGCCAAAAACGGCACCGGGGCAGAGGTGAAGGAAAAGTAAGAAGAGCCCGCCCATGCTTGGCACAGTTTGTAATCTAACTTATCGTAAGTAAAGGAATAGGTGCCCATTATTGTCTCTTGTTTCGCGCGCTGCGTTTCCCTATAATCGCGACCTCTTAAACAGTTCTCCTCGGAAGGTATGTGAATGCGGACGAAAGCGGATTCGGCGGATGCTCGACCAGTGCCTTTGAAACCTTTTTTGTTTCGAATTCGTGAAGGCTTTCTATTGGGTCTCGCGATGGCGCCGGAAGTGGGGGCTCCCTGTGCCAGTTGCGTGCAGCGCTGGCTGGAGAGCCGGGGCGTTTGGCTCGAGCGTGCGGAAATTTCTGACTTGAGAATTCGTCGAGACCTCTTGGGCGATTTACTCGCGGAAAATAGTGGCCATACGTTTTATGAAATCAGTCATGATGGCTTGGTTACGAAACTGGATTGTCTCGTATTTCCCCATCCGGAATGTTCCTGCCAGCGATCAAATTTCATTCCTCCTCGCGAGGTGAATAAGAAAACCAATTTTGCTTTTTCTCCGATCACGCACATTCAGTGCGCCCGGTTCGGTACGCCTGAGGGAAATCTTTGGCTGACGAGTGCCGCGGGAGATCTTCCCGGCACTGGAAAGAAAGAGACGGCCTTTGCCGTTGCGTCCGATCGCGAAGACTCCCGAATGCAGGCCGTGGAAAACTGGCTAAAAAAAGCTGCACTCGCCGCCACCGCGAATGAACCCCTAAAGTCGGAGACGTTGCAGACGGGAGCCTTAAGCATTTTGCCGCCGCCCTTGCTTTCGACTAGCGGAGAGGTTGTCGGCGCCGGAATGAATCAGGAAGAGGCCACTCTCGATGCTTTATTTCAACTCGCCAGGACGAGAACGCTTCGGCGGTATGCGGGGACGATGAAGAACCCCATGCTCGTCGTCGGAGCCAATAACTGGATTCGCACGCGAGTACCATTCTTCTTGTTACAGCAGTACGATTTTCATCTTCTCTTTTATCCGAACTCCATGCCGGCTTGGGTGGTGGGCATTGCCGCATTCTCCCGGCAGAACACTCAGGAAAAACCCATCTTCGTTTTCGGAGCGGAAGCCGAAATCGGAAAGGCTTTCGATAAGGCATTCGGAAAAATTCTAGAAGTCTGCCAGCCCGGCGAAGAGGGCGAAGTTCGTCAAACCTGGCGCGAGGAAAAAAAGACCGCGGGCAATGCAAAGCTCAATCTATGGTGGACTCATTGGATTTATCGCTGCCCAAAGGTGAGCTTGAAGGATCTCTTGCATCTCGAGGCTTACCCCCGGACGGTCGAACACTGGCGGGAGTTTTTGAGAGATGGAGAAGACCCCATCGGAGTGGTGGGAATTAACACCGCGATCTTGCCTTCGGGCATTCGTTCCTTGGTGAGGCTCTACCTCCCGGGCGAGCCCACAAAGGTATCCCGCAATGTAAATGGCATTGGGACCTTGGCCGCTTTCCAGGAATCCTATAATTAAATTCCGCCGCGTTTCCGCGACAGAATTTATCCTGAGGGCGAAGCCCGAAGGATCTCATGGGTTCGAGCAACTACGTCTTAATGCGTAAATACCTGGTGTTTGGGACGGTCCGCTAGAATCTGTTCCTTGCCCCAATTAGTGACCTTGGCGAAGGCTTCCGAGCGTACGAAGGTGTCGAAGGCACCCTTGTCGTTCCAATCCGATAGAATCAGATAGGAATTCTCGGCTGCCACGTCCTTATAGAGATGAGATTCAGTGTGGCCGGGCATCTGCTGCATAGTGTCCAGCACCCGCTTAAACGCCGTTTCAAAAATAACTTCCTTGCCGGGAAGTACTCGATAATTCATTCCAATCGTAACCATCTAAACACCTCTTTCCAGTGACGTGGGCCCTGTTTTATTCACGGCTCCCCTGTAATACAATAGAAAGATGGAAAATCGAAGAAGTAGCCGGAATTACTTCCCAGAGCCAAAGTTCCAGTTCCGGTTTCTGCGGTTTCTTCTCCTGGGGAGTTTGGTTCAAATCGGGACCACCTGCGCTGTTCTCTACTACTTTCTAAAACAGAATTATCAGATCCTGGTCCAGTACGCTGGGCTCGATGAGGAAGTACAAAATATTCTCTATCATGAGTTGAGGCTTCTCATTTCCATGATCTCCGCGACATTTGTCGTTTACCTAGCAGGGGTAGCAGTTTTAGGCGTTCTCTTCTCCCACAGAATTGCGGGCGCCGTTTACGCCTTGAAGCGAACGATTAAGGCGATCAATGACGGCAAAGATGTTCAATTGCGTTTACGACAAGATGACGAGTTCCAGGATTTGGTGGAAGGATTTAATCAGATGGTCAGTCGCCTTCGGGGGCGCGATACGATGAGAGACGCCTCGTAGTTTTCTAATAAGGCCTCAGTTATCGGTGGGTTTTACTTTTTGTAGCGTGCTAGAAGTTGCGAGCTCCGTACGTTTTCTATTATTCCTCTGTTTGACAGGCTTTTTCCTCGGGACAGCGAAAACATCGCCCCCCAGGCTTAATGTTTTCTTTGCTTTCTTTCTCAATACATTTTGGGCAGTAGAGAGCACGCAAGTGTTTTACGCTTTCTCTCTTGCTCTCAAGTACACGGCCCAATTTTTTTCTGGCAAAGGCAAGTTTTACAGCTTCATTTCGACGAAGGTCATCTAAAAGGCCTTCTGTCTGTGCGGTGAAATCTTGCTGGACGCTGTCTTCGAACTTTTGATTGAGATCAGAATAACTCTTGTTGAGCTCTACTAGCTGATCCGTTTCCTTATCCAAGCGGTCTTTTAGAGGTGAACACGTGTCGTTTCCCTGGCTCAAATCGGACGAAATGCCAAACATCAGGACTGCGATCACGACGGCCTTAATTTTGCTTTGGGTGGGCATAGCTTCTGGGGAGCAGGTCGAGAGCCGGACCCTATTGCCCGGCACCCTCCCGCCCGAAAAACTTAAACGGCGCGTATCTGGATCTGTATCGGTCAATGAAGTCTCTGAGATAAAACAAAAACTTAACGCGCTGAACTCAAATTTCGAGAGATTGGACGCCGAAATGGAAGTCATGCGGCAGCAGCACCGCATGATGATTCACCGTACTAACGTTGGCTTTCTTGACCAGTTCTACATGAAGGGGGGAGTGGCACTGGTGCTCCCCCGCTCTCGTACTTTTTCCTTTCGTACCGATTCCGGGCTCGGGGCCTTTGTTGGGTTAGGGCAATATTTCGGAAGGAGTCATGTGGCGGATCTTTCTTTTGATTGGGACGTCTATCCTTCGCTAAGTGTGCGTTATCGATATGAAATTCATAGCGAAAGCCCCCAAATTACCTGGGGCCCGGTGATAGGGGTTAAGGTGAAAATGGCGAACCTGCGCCCCTTCGATAATTTCTTGGATAAGCCCGACGAGGTAGCTTCGCGTTTTTACCTTTTTGGAGCTATCTTGGGGTTTCCCATGGGCCGCTCCCTCGTTACTGCGGAATTTCTTTATTTGACCAACGACCAGGCCTTTTTCTTCACCAATATTGCCTTACATTTCTTTCTCTGACGATGGACCCAATATGGGTTTTTATCCCAGGCTGTGACCACCCTTTCTGCGTAATTGTTCCGGCATTGTTCTTGCTCGACTTAAAGGTTATGTGGCGACGCGCTAAACATATCGCTCTGGACCTTTGGGTAATGTTGACCACGGTTTTTTCCCTCCTGATTGTCATAGGCCTTCTCACCAGGCTATAACCTGTTCCCATGTTCGACGAAAAATATCCTGAAGTGGATCCCAATAAGAAAACTGCCGTCCAAGTTTGGGAAGAGCGCTACGCGGGCGATTCCTACCTTTTTGGTAAGGAGCCGGTCCTTACGTTAAAAAGTTTTTCCGATATTTTGAGACCTGGGAAAGCAATTGAAATCGCGATGGGGGAGGGGAGAAACGTTGTTTACCTCGCCCAAAAGGGGTTTCAAGTTGAGGGGATAGATTGCTCGACTAAGGCTGTGGAAAAGGCCAAGAAATTGGCTGCGGAAAAAAAGGTATCCATCGAGGTGAAGACGCAGAACTTGGATTTCTTTCTGATGCCGCTCATGAAGTACGACACGATCTTAATGACCTATTATCGGCCTCAGGCGCGCTTCTTTAGCGAGATCAAGCGTGGCCTCGTCGCGGGCGGAACTTTTTTGTTGGAAGCCTACACGGTCGAACACTACAAAGCCTCGCCGAACCCAAACCTCGATTTTGAAGATTGCTACAAGCCGAATGAAGTCTTGGGGCACTTGAAAGACTTTCACGTTCTCTACTACCGGGAAATTCCAGATGGGAATTCGCACCTAGTGCAAGCCATCGCTCAAAAGAAGAAATTCTAGCCACTGCATTTGCGAGGCGGAGCCGAAGCAATCTTATTATTTAGTGATGAAAAAAATTCTATCCAAAAAATGGGACCCAGGGATTCCAGTTCAGTTGGTACTCGAGATTTCTCGTGCGTTCACGTACTAAAGTGGCGGGGTTGCCTCCGACGACTTGAAACTCACCGACATCCTTTGAGACCACGGCACCTGAGAGGATTACACACCCCTTTCCCAGGCGGACCCCGGGTAGAATAATAGCGTTACCGCAAATCCAAACGTAGTCCTCGATGGTGACTCCCCCACCTTTTGTTTTGAATTGCGGATCATCGACATCATGGCCCTTGGTGTAAATGTGCGTTCCATAGGTAATCGATACATTCCTACCGATCTTGATAGGAAAACGATTATCGAAGCGGCACGAGTTATTAATGACAGTGTTGGGCCCAATCGTGAGATTACCCGTGGTCGAGACTTTAAAGTCCGTCAAAATCGACGATTCCGGGCCGATTTGATAGCCCATAAACCTTCGATACCATTTCAATCGGATCCAGCTGAAAAAGATCCGCGAGATTACGTGATTGGTAAAGTAAACCTTCGATTTGGTCTTAAAATGGGAAAATGACTTCAATCCGTGTAACCCTGATTCGACGATGTGTAGTAATAGAAGTCCGCTTTGCCTTTGAGCTCCGGCGTATTAATGGCGCGATCGAAGGCGAAAACAAAAGCCTGTTGGTCATTCACCGTAGCTCCGGTACCTTTCCCGAGCCCGTCCAAAACCAGGGACATGTCTTCGATTTTCCAGGTCCCTTTCACACGGGTTTTGAAGACGGAGGTCAAAGTGATAATGCCAGAATCCGCCATTTCTAGTACGGACTCGTCGTAGTCGACCGTGTAGGTATTGTTTTCGAAGAGAAAAATACTTGCGGTGAAATACAGATTCTTATCTCCCTCGAGCTTCTTTAGCTTGGTAGAGCTGTTGCTTAAGTAGTGAAAAGGGAGATCTTCGCCCTCGGATTTCTTGTAGTGAAAAGCTTGGTAATACTGAACGACCGGAATCCCGTTGATAAACCTCTCTTCTTTAGCGGGCCCTTCACCTGTCCCTACAGATACGCCCCCACACCCTGCTAAAGCCAACAACGCCAATAAATGAATTAGAGTCCTCAAGGTTCCCTCCCCGGTTACATTCCCATTCCACCATCTACCATTAAGCACTGACCCGTAATGTAATTCGAAGCCGCCGACGCCAAAAAGACCACCGCGTGCGCGATTTCTTCCGGCGTACCCACTCTGCCCAGCGGAATGTGACTCAAAACGGCCGTCTTTTGATCCGCAGTCAAAGCGTCTGTCATGTCGGTCTGGATGTAGCCCGGGGCAACTGAGTTGACGCGAATATTTCTCGACGCCAATTCCTTCGCCATGGACTTTGTCAGTCCAATCAAACCCGCCTTGGCTGCGCAATACGCCGCCTGGCCAGGGTTTCCGGTGACACCGACAATTGAGCTCATGTGGATAATACTGCCCTTGCGCTCTTTCATCATGCCGCGCACCACCGCCTGAGATACTAGAAATGCTCCCCGGAGGTTCGTGTTGAGCACACGGTCCCAATCTTCGAGCGCATATCGCATCATGAGGCCATCATGCGCGATGCCGGCGTTATTCACTAAAATGCCGATTCTCTTTTTTTCCTTCAAAATTGCGCCGAGTGCGGAATCGATCTCCGCGGGATTCCCTACGTCGAATTTGACCGACGAGGCTTTGCCTCCTGCCTTGCGAATGATCCCACACACCTCTTCTGCCTTGTCAGGGCTGGAAACGTAATTCACGATCACTTCTGCCCCGGCTTGCCCCAAGGCAATCGCACAGGCGCGTCCGATGCCACGCGAGCCACCGGTGACTAAAGCGATTTCTCCATCCAACTTCATTTGAAGTTCTCCCTATAGAATATTTCGAAGGTCTTGAGATCGTCGAGCGAGTCTAAGTTGAAAAGCTTCGCGCCATCCGAGATACGTTTTACCAATCCGGTCAGAACCTTTCCCGGCCCCATTTCGACGAAAGCTTCAATCCCATTTTTGCTCAAGGCTCCTACACACCCTGTCCATTTTACTGGGTGATCGATCTGATCTTTGAGGAGTGGCACCAAATCGCCTGAGCTTCGGATTTCCCCATCTAAATTGTGGGCGATTGGAAAACTCCGGCTCTGCCATTGTACCGCCTGCAACGAGGGCATGAACTTTTCCGCGACGGGTTTCATCAAAGGGCAGTGGAAAGGGGCGCTCACATTCAAAGGGATCACTTTTCGCGCTTTGTACTCCGGCGCCAAGGCCGTGAGTCTATCTACTGCGTCTGCATTTCCCGCGACGACCACTTGAGAAGGGGCATTGAAATTCGCGGGCACTACGATTGAGTCACCTTGCGAGGCCATCTGACAGAGCTCCTCGATTTTATCGTCAGTAAGCCCTAAGACCGCCGCCATCTTCCCGACCCCTTTCGGCACGGCGCTTTGCATGAGCTGCCCGCGCGTACGGACCAAACGAACGGCCTCAGTCAGGGTCATCGCACCCGAGGCAAGTAGGGCCGTATACTCGCCCAAGGAATGGCCCGCCCCGGATTGCGGCTTGAAATCCAAATTGCGGCGCAAGACTTGGTACCAGGCATAGGATGTTGTTAAAATACAAGGCTGAGCATTTTCCGTAAGTTGCAAGTGATCTGCGGGCCCGTCCTGGCAAAGCTTCACAAGATCTTCTTTCAGGGCCTCGCTCGCCTCCTCGAACACTTCACGCGTGAAGGAGAATTCCTCCCGCAGTACTTTCGCCATCCCGACATATTGAGATCCTTGACCGGGAAAAAGAGCGGCAAATTTCATAAGCGTACGAGCGAACTCGCCCAGGTGAGCCCGCCTCCAAAGGTTGCCATGAGGATGAGGTCGCCGGGCTTCACTTTGCCCGCTTTCCAAGCCTCTTCGAGACAAACGGGCAAGGTCGCGGCCGAGGTATTCCCGTACTTTGCGACATTGAGCCAGGTTTTTTCCACCGGGATATTCAAAGTCCGCATGCACAGATCAATGATGCGCATATTGGCTTGATGGAAAATAAAAAAGTCCACATCCGCCGTCGTGAGCTTGTTTTCTCTTAAGATTTCTTTGGAAGCTTCGACCATGTTACGGGTGGCGAGCTTAAAGACTTCGCCTCCTTGCATCTTGATCTTGTGCATGTCCTCGCGGTACTCCGCTGAGTAAGTGGGTACCTTGGTATATCCGTGGGGGATACAAAGAAGATCTCCATAGGTACCATCGGAATAAAGCTTTGTGGCAACTATCCGGTGCTGGTCATCTTCAGATCGAGTGAGAACCGCGGCCCCCACGCCGTCCCCGAAAAGAACGCAGGTGCTGCGATCCCGATAATCCGTCACGCTCGAGAGAGTCTCTCCTCCCACGACCAAGGCATTTCGAACGGTGCCAGACCGGATATAGAGATCGGCGATAGACATTGCGTAAAGAAATCCGGAGCAGGCCGCTTGAAGATCAAATGTAAAAGCCCGTTTCGCCCCGATTCTTGCCTGCAGCTGGTTTGCTACACAGGGCATGACAGTATCAGGGGTGACCGTCCCCATGATGATGAGGTCGATGTCCGAGCCCTGAACGCCTGCGTGTTTTAGGGCCGATTGCACTGCCAATTCGGCGAGGCTGACCGTGGTTTCACCCTTTGATCGATCGGCAATGAATCGCGTTTCGATGCCAGTCCGGGTGCGGATCCATTCGTCCGTCGTATCCAGGAACTTCTCGAAGTCCTGATTCGTCATGACACCTTTGGGAAACCCGCTTCCCACGCCAATGATACGAGAGTAGTAACTCATTTCGCTTGCTTCTCTTCTTTCCGTCGTCTTTCGAGATGTTCGGTCACGCGCTTCGTGAACTGCTGCTCCACCCCTCGTTTTGCCGTCAAAATTCCGTTGTGAATGGCAACATCAGTGGATCGGCCATGGCTGATGAGCACCATTCCGTCGATTCCGAGTAAGGGGGCGGCACCATAAGGCTGATAATCAAACTTATTTTTGAATTTATGCAAAATCTTTCGCATGAACACGACTCCCACCATCCCAAGAACGTCGTGCTTCACCTCTTTCCGAAACCATTGAAAGACGGTTTCTCCGAGCCCTTCCGTAGTTTTCAAAACTACGTTTCCGACAAATCCATCGCAGACGACAACATCCGTGACTCCTCGAAAAAGATCATTCCCTTCCACGTAGCCGATGTAATGAATGTCTTTTCTCGTCTTCAAAACCCCATGAGTTTCACGGGTCAAATCGTTCCCCTTATGATCTTCACTTCCATTGGAAAGAAGGGCGATTCTGGGCTTTTCGATGTGCTCTATCGTTTGTGCGTAAATATGGCCCATTTCGGCAAACTGAACCAAGTGACTAGGCCGGCAATCCACATTGGCGCCCGCATCTAGAATGATGACGTAGCCCTCCGCCGTTGGAATCTTAATTAAAATGGCGGGCCTTTCCACATCGGCAATTCGCCCCAAGATAAGCAGCGCTCCTGCCATCATCGCGCCACTATTTCCGGCGGAAATGAACGCATCGGCCTGCTTTTCTTTCACGAGTCTTAAGCCGACGTGGATGCTGGAATTCTTTTTCTTTCGAATGATGGAAGCCCCGTGGTCCTCCATGGAGATGACTTCGTCGGAGTGAACAATCTTCAAACGGGCAGAGTGAGGGACGGAGAGTTTTTCCAACTCGCTTCGCAAGAGCTTTTCATCCCCAACGAGAATAGCAGAGAGATCGGCGTCTTCGGCCAATGCCGCGAGAGTTCCTTTGAGATTCACGCCTGGGGCGTAATCCCCGCCCATGGCGTCGACCGCGATGGTGACTCCCATAGGAAGCCGTTAATCTTCCACTGCGAGGATGCGTTTCCCCTTGTACATGCTGCAGTTCGGGCAAACCCGATGGGGAAGAGTCGGCTCTCCGCAATGCGAGCACGACACGAGATTCACCGTCTTCAAAGCGAGGTGCGAACGACGCTTGTGCCGGCGTGTATAAGATCGGCGTTTTTTAGGTACTGCCATGGTCTACTCCTACGATCCGGGGGCTGGTCCAGCGAAGCGGACTAGCCCGGGTCAAGAAAGTTTATATTCATGCAGGATGGAAAAGGGGGACAGCTTTTGTCCCGTCGCGCACGCACACGGCTCGACATTTAGGTTCTTTCCACACTGCTGACAAATGCCTTTGCAGCTGTCCTTGCATACCGCCTGGTATGGCAAGCTCAAGAAAAACTGCTCTTCCACGATGGGACCGAGTTCTATTTCATTCCCATCAAAAAAATTCACATCGAGCTCTTCGCTCTCTCCGGCGATCTCCACGGACTTAACTCTTCCGTGCTCCACGTGCGCGAGGGCCACGTCGAAGCTGTGCTGAATGGGAAGAGTGAAAGCCTCCGCACACCTCGCACAAGATTGCTCCACCTCAAAACTCATTTGGCCACGGAGGTAGTAATCAGGCTCCAATTTCGTCAGGCTTAAGTCTGCGACTAATGGACTTAATACCTTGTGGCCGGCTTTGCCAACCCGGGCCGCGACTTCCCCCATCCAGCTATCCCGCTGACTTTCAAAGTGAAAGCTGTTGGGACCCTCGATTAGCTGGGAAATCAGTAATTTCATGACCTCTCAAAAGAGCGATAATCTAGCAGTTATCACTATTTAATCAAGTTGAAAAACTCCGCTCGCGTTGCGGGTTCGCGGAAGGCTCCAAGCAGAGAGCTTGTCTGGGTGGAGGAATTTTGTTTCTCCACCCCCCGCATCATCATGCAGAGGTGAACGGCCTCGATGACCACCCCAACCCCCGAAGGATTGAGCTTATTCATCAGGCAATCGGCTATTTGGCTGGTGAGTCTTTCTTGGACTTGAAGGCGTCTGGCAAAGACCTCCACGATTCGCGGAATTTTGGAAAGGCCGATCACTCTTCCTTGTGGGATGTACCCTACGTGGCACTTTCCAAAGAAGGGAACAAGGTGGTGTTCGCACAGGCTGTAAAGCTCGATATTTTTTACGATGACCATCTCGGAATAGGGGGCTTCGAAAAGTGCGCCATTGATGACCGAGTCCACGGATTTCTCATACCCTTGGGTAAAAAACTGGAAGGCTTTTAGAAACCGATCGGGAGTCCGGAGGAGTCCCTCTCTATTCGGATCCTCACCCACGCTAAGGAGAAGATCCTGCACATGCTTGACTAACTTTTCGTCGACGTTATCCCGCACGTGGACCCCCGGAATACTCGACCCAATTCTTACCGGAGCTGGAAAGCTTTAGTTTTACCAGATGGAAAGGCTCGTCT
>JAHFAF010000466.1 GCA_023250715.1 Pseudobdellovibrionaceae bacterium
GGGCAATGCGTTCGCTTCGAGCCAAGAAAGAGAAACAAAAGAAAAAAGAAAGTAGGGTGACCAGACTCGCTGGGTGAAACAGCACGTAAGTCTTTAGGGCAGGGACCAAAAGAGGGATTAAAGCCAAGGAAGCTGCCAAACTAAAAACTTTGGCTGGCACTATCAGGCCAAGGCGCTTCTTATAACTAGAGAAGAAAACGCTGAGAGAACTACCAAAGAGAAACGCGAGGATGGAATCGCCCCAGGCGTCGCTGTGAATTCCGGAGAGTTGTAGGCCGGTCGCCAGGATCCAGCCGGAGCCGAGTGCTCCCAAAAAATTAGCGGCAACGATTCGCAAAAAAAAGCCCTCAAAATGTTCTATTCACTTACTGCGGGCAGGGCGGAGGACTGAGAAGACCATGTACCGAAACTCTTCTTCTCCCTCAGCAATGGATAGAATTCCACTTTCTGATTGTGGTGCACTTACTGAGTAACCTCGTGCGCGAAGAAATTCAAGAAGGGTTTCCACCTCATACTTGACTATAGAATATAGAAGAATGGGTTGTCCGGCCTTAAGAATTGCGTCCCGATCCCAAGTGGTTAGATCGTTTTTGAGTTTATAGAAGAACCGGTAGACTTTTCCACGAACTCCCATCGGGGTTGCGTAATCCGCCGAGGGGAGGAATTCTTGGTGGCCCTCAGGTAGGAGGAATTCAGTGTTTTGGTGAAGAGGGATTGCTTTTCCAGTCTTATTCAACGAGGTCAAAAACTCCAAATCATAGGTTAAGTGCCTAGGAGTCTCGAGGAGGAAGGGATCGAGGGTGTATTTCTCGTCAATTGGAATCCGACGATGTTTATCCGCGCGATATCGAATCAAAGAGACTCCAACCAGCACCTCAACCTGCTCTCCATCCTGAAATGCCTCAAACACCTTCTTAAAAAACTCCCATTCTTTTTGCTCGTCATTTCCGAGGCAGTTTCCAAAGAAGGTGGTGATGGCGTATTTCGAAGAAAGAAATCCATTGCCTCTCAAGCCGCTTTCCCGGGCTTTGTGTTGAGAGAGCTCGTAGAGGTCGCCGACCACCGGAACGAAAACCAAGCTTCCGTCGTTGATCTCTTTTGAGAAGTGCTCAGTCACCAGTTTCGCGTGGCTCATAAGGAGGATGTCACTGCTGTCGATGGCAAGATAATCCACGCGCAACGGATGCTTTCTCGCCTTGTTACGAAGGAGATCTTTCAAGATTTCTATTTCGCCCAGGCCCTCCCCAACGGCCAGTCCTACCAGGCTTACCCTATCTCCCCCGATTCGTGTGGTGACCCCAAGAGTGTTCATGGATCCGCTCTCATAGGATTTTTTCTCGACAGCGGTCTTAGTAGAAAAGCTAAGCCAGGCCGCAGCGGCGCGGTAAGTGGCGTAAAGGGAAGCGATGGGGATCCCGCCTCCGTTTTGAACGAGAGTCTTTGCGATCGTTCGGGGATCGTTAATCGGGTCGCGGTGGTGGGTCGGAGAGGACGCAGGTGCTAAGTTAGAAAAGACTTCGGTTTGATAGGGTTGCAATAATTGAAAGCGTGCCGTTCGGTTCTCCCGGATGACCCGTAGCTGAAAACGATGTTTTTTGTCGGCAAGAGTTCGCCCGAGCTCTGAGAGGGCCACTCGCAACGTGAGGATGGAGATGCCTTCTTCATCGGAGTGTCGGATGGGTTGTACAATTTTTCTCTCGTAAATAGCTTCGGAAATTTCACCGTAGGTCATCTGGCGGGAATTGCCGTCGAGCAGGGCGAGTGCGGCTAAAGTCTTTACACTGGGTTTCTTCAAATCGACGACAGGGGAGAGCAGATTGTGGCGTGGGCCGAGCCAGCGGCGAAACCGCTCTTCGTTTACCGTCCAGTTTTCTGATTGCCTGCCACGCATAAGGTTTCGAAGCTTATACATAAAAGAAAACGAGCTGCATAGAGGGGAGTTCTTTTTTATAAGATTTCAATTGGATAGCAGGACAACCTGGACGCAATAGGATGATTCAGATTCACAAATAATAAGAAAATGTTCCGACTTATTATGCATAAAAAGCTTTACGAATGCATAAGAAATAAAAGAGACAGGGATCACTGACAGGAAGTGTTTTGAGTGTTTGGCTCTCGCGAGGTGTGGGAGTGGCGCTCGAATTTATAGGGGAGAATGTTCATGCAGGAAGTTAATGGCTCACACGAGCGTGTTCAGTTGGATCCGGAAGCTACGTTTCATCTTGTTGAAGATCTTAATCGCTGGCGCGGGTTCGCGCACACTGCACTTCGCGTAGTGCACGATTTAGACTCACCTTTAAGTGCGCTTAAAATGCTGAATCGCGATCTTGGGGCAATCCCTGGACCGAAGCGGGCTCTGGTGGAGCAGGCGATTCTTCGCGTACATGAGTTGTCGGTGCAGCTTCTGGATGAAGGCAAGGCGATGCTAAAAGGGGAGGAGACTAGATGCTCCTTACGGAAGTATGTGAAAGAAGCGAATCTTGCTTCACTCGTCGATGAAGTGGTCGCGGAGAAGAGGCTTCAGTTTCGACGGGCGTCTAAGTTGGAGATTTTAGTGTTTATCGAGTCAGCACGGAATATCCACTTGGAAGTTTGTGCGGCGGAGTTCAAGGCGGTGATTTCCAATATTCTCAATAATGCGATCGAAGCACTTCCGGATTATGTCGGGAAGGTGACGATCGCGGCTATTCCGAGTTTTGATACGGTAGAGTTGCTCATTGCCGACAACGGAAGTGGTATCGCTCCTTGGGTGAAGAATAAGCTGGGCACTCCCTTTACGACGGCAAAACCGAATGGGAATGGGTTGGGTCTTTATTTTGCGAAGCTTCAAATGGAAATGTGGAAAGGGAAATTGAGTTTTCACTCGAAGGCAGGGAAAGGGACGGAAGTTTCTATTGTGCTCCCGCGGCCATAAGAAATGGCCCGGGGTTTAGGGGCAATGCCTGGTTAAGACGCTTTATGTATTCAGCGTCCGGGATTTCAATTGCGCCGAGCGATTTTAGATGCGCGGACAGGAACTGCACTTCAAGAAGACCAAAGCCAATGGCCTTTAATCGCTCGACTAAATGGAAAAGCGCCACCTTCGAAGCATCCGTCTTTCGGTGAAACATGGATTCTGCGAAGAAAGCGCCTCCGAGCGAGACTCCATAAACGCCGCCCACCAATTTTTCCCCTTCCCAGACTTCAACGGAGTGGGCGAGGCGGATTCGATGGAGCTCTCCATAGGCAAAGTGAAATTCATCCGTGATCCATGTCCCCTCTTCGCGATCGCGGGAGCATTCTTCCATGACCGCACGGAACGCGTGATCAAATGTCACGGTGAAGTCGCCCCTGTTCAGTGTTCGGCGCAACGATTTTG
>JAHFAF010000122.1 GCA_023250715.1 Pseudobdellovibrionaceae bacterium
CCTTCATATTCCGCAGAGGTGTCTGCATAGATTAAGTGTTTGACCCCGGCCGCACGAGCTGCTTCCAGCACATTCGCAGTTCCCATGACATTTACTCTCGCAGTCTCCACCGGATGAGCGGCACAATCGGATAAGCAATTCTTGGCCGCCAGATGAAAAAGAGTTTCACAACCAGCGAGACAATCTCTCAGGTCTGTATCTAGAATGTCTCTTTGGTGAAAATTGATCCCCTGAGGAATATTTTCCCGGGTCCCCGCGGAGAGGTTATCAATGCCAACTACTCTGTAATTTTCGGAAAGCAGTGCCTGGCACAAATTACTTCCAATAAAACCTGCGGCCCCGGTAACCGCTACTCGGCTTGAATATTTTTCCATATCCGAAACAATTCCTTGGCATTCATTAAGGTCCCGCTCACCAGGTGGTAACGGGTGTCCCCATCGGTTTTCCAACGCACGGGAAATTCGACGATCCGAAGACCTTCTTTCCGTGCTCTAAGAAGAATCTCAAGATCAAACATGAACCCATCCGTGTGCAAATTTTGAAAGAGCCGGCGGCCGACCTCTCCTCGATATGCCTTAAATCCGCATTGTGTATCAGAAAACGGCACGCCGAAAATCTTGGCGATGAGAAATCGAAAAGCCCGTGAGCCCAACTGCCGGTGTAGTTGTGCCTTTTTTGCCCATTGGGAGTCTTTGTGACGGCGAGAAGCAAGCACGACATCATTTCCTTTTTCGAGAAGGCTGAGGGCTCGAGTCAAAGCCTCCGGCTCGATGCAACCGCCCACATCGACAAAGGCGAGCCATTTCCCAGTCGCGTGAAGGGCACCCGTTTTTAGCGCGAATCCTTTTCCCCGATTGGGCCGATAGCTTTCAAAATGAAAGGTCAAGTTCGAGGCGCGCGGGGCAGCCTGCCAGTCTTCCAGTCGTAGGAGCGTGTCATCCCGACTCCCATCGTCCACAACGAGGATTTCTGACTGAAAGGGTTGCACGGAAAGAAAGTCTTCCCACCTCTTCAAATCGGCGAGAATCTTATGCGCCTCGTTAAAGGCAGGCAGGACAAGCGTCAGATGTCGTTCCCCCATGCTTTGAGATAATATAGGAAAGTGATTCTGACGCGTACGCCTTTCCGTTTCACTCTCGGTGGTGGCGGAACCGACTTACCTTCTTACTATTCGCGTTTCGGCGGCTTCATCTTCGCCGCGGCAATCGACAAGTACATGTTCCTTCAGGTGAACCGGCCAGCCGTCGACGACTTGGTGCGGGTGAAATATTCCACCTCCGAGACCGTAACCCACGCCCGGGAAGTAAAGCACCCTCTTGCGCGAATCGCTTTGCAAAAATTGGGATTCGAAAAAGCCATTGAAATTGCTTCTATCGCCGATATCCCCGCAAGCACGGGCCTAGGCTCCTCGAGCAGCTATCTCGTGGGACTCCTCAACGCGCTTTACACAATGAAAAAGGACCCGAAGAATGCGCGCGAGCTCGCCGAAATCGCCTGCAAAATCGAAATCGAGGACCTAAAACTGCCGGTAGGAAAACAGGATTCTCATTTAGCTGCAATGGGCGGCTTACCCGTTCTCGAAATTGATCCCAATGGCTCCGTCCGAGCTAGGCCCGCGAAGATTGATCTCAACGTCCTCGACGAGCTCAATCGAAATACTCTGCTCTTTTTTACTGGAAAAACTCGACAGGCCGAGACAATTCTTCAAGAGCAAGATCGAAGTGTGCGAAATTCTGACGTTAGAGTCATCGACAGCCTCCATAGGATCAAAGAGTTGGGCTACCAAGTCCTCGAAGCTTTGGAAGGAGGAGAGCCCGATCGCTTTGGCCTTCTGATGGATGAGCATTGGAAAACAAAGCAGAACCTTTCTCCATTAATTGCGAGCGCCCATCACCTTCAAGTCTACGAAGTCGCAAAAAAGGCGGGAGCCATGGGGGGAAAAATCACGGGGGCCGGGGGCGGCGGATTCTTTGTGTTCTACACCGCCCACCATCACCAGGGACTAAGAAAGGAGCTGGAGAGAGAAGGCTTGAGAGAATTGCGCTACCGCTTCGACCACGGCGGCAGTCAAGTCTTGGTGAATCTCCCCGGCAATGGCAACCGCCCGGTTAGTGCAGAGCATCTAGCAGAAGCGACGACTTGGCCCAAGTACAAAGAAACCCTGAATTATCTAGAATGAAAAAAGTATATTTGGAATCAGTTCGATTGAGTTTTGTCCCGCCCGCCGAAAAAGATCTCAACGAAATTGAAGCACTGATGGGAGACCCCCTAAAGAGCAATCACCCTGGAAACCTACCCCAAGGAAGCCAAATTCCTAGAATCTCTCGTCGAATTACAGATCATTGGAAGACTCATGATTTCGGCACCTGTCTTATCTACTTTAGAGAAAATAATCGACTCATTGGGCTTGGGGGAATGAAGGAGTTAGTAATTGAGGAAGAAACAGTCATCGACCTAGGGTTGATGCTCCTAAGGGAGTATCAAAAAATGGGACTTGGGGAGGAGGCTGGCCATGCTCTTATCGATCATGCATTTCATTTCCATGGTTTTTCTCGCCTCGTGGCAAATACGGATGACAACAATCCGGCCGCTAAGAGCTTATTGACGAAGTGGGGTTTTAAATTCGTTCGTCTCGTAAACTATGAAATAGAAGGAATCCCGTTTCAAAACTCTCAGCTTTGGGAACTAAAAAGAAAACACTCTTCACGCGGCGCAACGCGACCTTGAGTTTGCCGGAGGTTAACAGCAGATCTAATCTAGTGGCATGTCGAGACCCGTCGTCCTCATAACAGGGTACCGAGGCCTCGCCGAGACCTTCATTCGCGCCTTTCTTTGTGCCGACTTTCAAGTTTCTGTGTTGGTCCACCGCGAGAGTGCAATCAATGCTTTACGACAGAGTTTTCCCGGAATCTGTTGTGATGTAGGAGACGTCGCCGATGGTGTAACACAACAGAGGTGGCTCCATAAAACTTTGGACAGTTTCGGAAGGGTAGATCATTTAATAAATAATGCCGCCGTTTTGGGGCCGCACGGGCGCCTTCACGAAATTGAAATCGAAGAGTTTAATAAAACCCTAGAAATAAATCTCGAGGCACCCGTGCGCCTGACTCAGCTTTGGCTTCAGTATCACGAGTCGAAAAAATCCCACGGGGTAGTCATCAATCTTTCCGGAGGAGGAGCCGCGAATCCCCGACCTGGATTCTCGCCCTATGCCTTGAGCAAAACAGCACTCGTTCGCCTGACAGAAAATTTAAGCCAGGAATACCCGCAACACCGTTTCTACGCGATCTCACCGGGGCTGCTCGCTACCAACATGACCAAAGGTTTAATGACCGGCGAAGCACAAGATCCGAACAAAGCTGCAGATCTTGCTACATTCTTGCTGGATACGCGTCCCCATCACTTAAACGGAAAGCTCATTCACGCAGTCTGGGATGATTATAGAAATGCCCCCGAGGAAGACGGGTGGTGGACATTGAGAAGAATCGACGAGAAATGCCGAAAAATAGTCTCAAAATTGGATTGATTGGCTGTGGGGCGATGGGCGAAAAGCGCCTGGAGGCCGTGCTACGAACGAAGCTCGGAAAGATCGCCTACCTATTCGATCCCAATCCAGAGCGAGCAAAGCGCCTTGCGAAAAAATTCAAAGCGGAAACCGTTCCGCTAGCCGATGCGATTTGGGAAACCTGCGATATCGGCATTGTGGCCACGCCGCACGCCTTTCTAGCCCCGAATGCATTGGCGGGACTTACAAAGCGCCGGTTTGTTCTTGTAGAAAAACCAGGAGCCATGGGCCGCGCGGAGCTCGAGCGTCTTTGTCAGCCTCGTTGCAAAATCGGGTATAACCACCGATTTCATCCAGCAGCCCGTCTACTGGCAAAAGAGATCGACTCTCCCCTGTGGATTAGAGCGGCGTATGGACACGGAGGCCGGCCGGGGTACGAGGATGAGTGGCGGATGCAGACGGCTCTATCCGGAGGGGGAGAGATTCTCGATCAAGGAGTCCACCTTCTGGATTTGGCATCCTATTGGCTGAAAGAACCTCTCATCAAGGTGGCCGCCGTCCGACAAAACGCTTTTTACCGCTCGACGGAGGAGGACAATGGCTTTCTTCTGTTGAAGAGCAAAACTGGCATTCTCGTTACCCTCCATTGTTCCGCTACCCAATGGAAAAATTTATTCCGAGTGGAAATCGGGTGCAAAAACGATTTATGGATCTGGGAAGGGCTCGGCACCGAGAATTACGGTGGCGAGAGACTCATTCGCTACCGAAGAAATCCCGAAGGCGGCAAACCCGACGAGCAAACCCAAGTTTTTCCCAATGCCTCTCAAGTAAGCTGGGATGAAGAATGGAAACATTTCTATGGGCACGCAACGGGGGAGGTAAAGGAGGTCGAATCCACCCCGCATGACTCCCTCGGACTTTTTGAGTGTCTAGAGAGCGTTTATAACGAACGTATTCTCAAAATGGAGAGGGATGAATGAGCGAAGGCTATACGGCTGATTTTCTGGGAGGCATCGAAAAAATCTGCCGGACGATAGATAAAAGCGCCATTGCTCGTTTTACCGATCGCCTTTTCACCGCGTGGCGAGAAGAGCGTCAGATTTTTCTCCTAGGCAACGGCGGTTCGGCGTCGACCGCAAGCCATTTTGCTTGCGACCTGAATAAGTGCACGGCGTTTCCCGGCAAAAAAAGAATGAAAGCCTTGGCACTCGTCGATAACATCCCTTTAATAAGTGCTCTTACCAACGATGAGGGGTGGGACGAGATTTACGTGGAGCAGATGAAGAACTTTTACCGCCCCGGAGACGTAGTTCTTGGAATCAGCGTTCACGGGGGAAAAGGCCGGGACAAAGCCGGCCAATGGAGCCAAAACCTTTTGAAGGCCATGGATTACGTTCACCAAAGGGAGGGCACGGTCTTGGGCCTTGCGGGTTACGACGGGGGAGCTTTTCTCGAAGTTTGTGATGAATGCATCGTTGTACCCTTTGACACTACTCCCCACGTCGAAGCGTTTCACGTTGTGCTCCACCATCTCATCACCTTTTGCCTCGCAGAAAAAATTCAAGCCGCAAAATGAAAGCCCGGCCCGGAATGCTGCAACAAGTGGCGTTAGATTATTCTTTGACTCTTTTCGAATGCTTTCATTTAGGGGATACTGAGGGCGACATTGGCGCAGCACGGTAAGTTAATCACTTCATGAGCATGAATAGAAAGATCCTCCCTTTAGCGGAGCTTGCCGCGAAGCTGGAGGTTTTGCGCGCGCAAAAGAAAACGATTGTGCTCTGTCACGGCGTTTTCGATCTTCTTCACCCCGGCCATATCCGTCACCTACAGGAAGCAAAGAACTTGGGCGATTGCCTGGTCGTTACTCTCACGCGAGATGCCTTCGTCAATAAGGGGCCCGGAAGGCCCGCTTTTACCCACTCCCTACGAGCGGAGTCTCTGGCTGCTTTGGGGGCGGTAGACTTTGTTGCCGTCAACGATCACCCGACTGCGGTAGAAGCCATCCGGCTCTTGCGCCCCAATATTTATGTGAAGGGAGAGGATTACGAAGACCGCTCCGGAGATATCACACGCGGAATTTACGCGGAAGAGGACGCGGTGAAAGAAGTGGGGGGACAAATCCACTTCACTCACGATATTACTTTCAGCTCCACGAGCATTCTGAACAGTTACTTTGGCGTTTATCCGGAACGCGCACGGCTCTTCTTGAGCGATCTTAAAGGACGCATTCCGGCGGATACCTTCATTGAGAAGCTAAGTGGACTGCAAGATCTGAAGGTGTGTTTAATCGGTGATACGATTGTCGATGAGTACCACTATTGCCAGCCTCTCGGGAAATCCCCAAAAGAAACGATAGTCGCCACTCGCTATCTCAATGAAGAAGCATTCCCGGGGGGGATTCTTGCCTGCGCTAATCACGTGGCCGCTTTTTCAAACGAAGTATCTTTGGTCTCGTGCCTCGGCTTGAAGAACACTCAGCAAGAGCTCATTGAGTCTCAACTCCACACGAAAATAAAACCTAAGTTTTTCTTTCGGAAAGATGCCTGCACGGTCGTCAAGCGAAGATACGTCGAGCCTGCCTTCCTAACGAAAATGTTTCAGATTAGCTTTCTCACGGATACCGATCTCTCTCCGCCAATAAGCCACGATGTTTGTCGATACCTCAAGGAAGCTCTCCCTCAATTCGATTTGGTCATCGTTGCCGACTACGGTCATGGGTTTTTGAATAAAGAGATTCGGGATGTCATTTGCAAATATTCCCCCTTTCTCGCCTTGAATGTTCAGACCAATAGCGCGAATCTAGGTTACAACCTTGTGACGAAGTACCCACGAGCGGACTACATTTGCATCGACGAGCCAGAAGTAAGACTTGCAATGCAAAGCAAATACGAACCCATCGAAGAAATCATCACGGAATTTTCGGAACGCTACCCCGGATGCATGATCACGATTACGCGTGGCCATCACGGATCGATCACAGCAGCGCCAAAAGAGAAAGGTGAATTGCAGTTCTTTGAGGTTCCTTCTGTATCCAATAAGATCGTCGACCGGGTCGGGGCTGGTGACGCCTACTTCGCGGTTACAGCCATGTTAGCCGCACGCAAAGCAGAGCCGGAGATTTTGGGGCTCATTGGAAACGCAGCAGGTGCCATGGCCGTCGAAGTGGTTTGTAATCGCTCAAGCATGCAATCGGTCGGACTCTCGAAATTCATTAGGGCCTTACTATCGTGACTCCAGATTTACGAAAAGGCCTTTTGACCAAAATACTACTTATCCGAAGGGTAGAAGAGGCCATCGCGGAGCGCTACCCCTCCAATCAAATGAAATGCCCGGTTCATCTTTCGATTGGACAAGAGCTGGTGCCGGTTGCCATCTCCTCCCACTTAACGCGATTCGATCATGTTTACAGCACCCACCGTTGTCACGCCCATTACTTGGCGAAGGACGGAGACTTAAAAGCAATGCTCGCAGAACTTTACGGAAAAGAGACTGGTTGCTGCAAGGGCCGTGGGGGCTCGATGCATTTAGTGTGGCCGGAAACAGGGATGATGGGATCCTCCGCCTTAGTGGGAGGAACGATTCCCATTGCGGTGGGTAGTGCACTGGCCTTTTCCAGAGACAAATCAAAGAACGTTGCGATCGCCTATTTTGGTGACGGCGCAACCGAAGAGGGAATTTTCTACGAAAGCCTCAACTTCGCTCAATTGAAAAACCTTCCCGTGATATTCGTCTGTGAAAATAATCAGTACGCAACGTACAGCCACCAATCTTCACGCCAAGCTACTCATTCCATCACGGATAGAGCCAAAGCCTTCGGAATGTTTTCCCAGATAGTGGACGGCTACGATCTCGACGCGAGCTACTTAGCAGCGGGACAGGCAGTGCAACGCGCGAGGGCGGGCAACGGGCCCACGCTTCTCGAATACCGAACCTATCGCTTCCGAGATCATGTCGGCCCAGGTGAGGATATTCAGGTGGGCTACCGCACTCAAGAGGAGTTGAATTCCTGGAAGGGACGTTGCCCGGTAGAAACTTTTTTAATTGGAATTTCCGCCGAAGAACGGAAAGTATTGGAGTCAGGGATACGGGAAGAGATAGAAGAGGCCTTTGCTTTCGCTGAAAAGAGCCCCTTTCCCGATGTGGCGAAGGGCCTAGGGGAGCTCTATGCGCCAGCTTAAATTCTCGGATGCCGTCGCCGAAGCCACCTGTCTTGCCATGGAAAGAGATCCCAAGCTCTTCATCCTCGGCGAAGGAGTCGATGATCCCAAGGGATCTTTCGGCACAACCCTTCTTCCCTTTCAGCGCTTCGGAAAAGACAGGGTCCTCGACATGCCCCTTTCCGAAAACGCCATGACGGGAATTGCCATTGGCGCCGCCATTGCTGGCCACCGCTGCCTGATGGTTCACCTAAGATCCGAATTTCTCCTTCTTGCAATGGATCAGATAGTGAACCACGCGGCGAAATGGCACTACATGTTTGGAGATCGATTCAATGTCCCTCTTACAATCCGCTGCGTGATTGGAAGAGGCTGGGGACAGGCGGCTCAGCACTCACAAAGTTTTCACGGCCTTTTCGCGGCGATTCCGGGTCTAAAAGTGGTACTTCCCAGCACGGCCTATGATGCAAAAGGATTATTGATCTCCGCTCTCGAGGATCCAAATCCAGTTCTATTCATCGAGCACCGCTGGCTTCACGGAAAATCGAATGGCGTTCCCGAAGAATACTACAAGGAGCCCATTGGAAAGGCCCGCATCTTAGCTCAAGGTCGGGACGTCACCTGTGTCGCCGTATCTCACTCCGTTCATGACGCTATTACCGCGCGCGCCCATCTTCTCAAAGAGGGGATTGATATGGAGGTAATCGATTTGCGATCCGCTCGTCCCCTGGATCGCTCGACGATTCTCGAATCCATCGCGCGTACGGGTCACCTCATTGTCACCGACATCGCAAGCCCCCAATGTGGAATCGCTTCCGAGATAGCCGCACTCGCCGCAAGCGAAGGCTTTTCAAGTTTACGAGCACCGGTGAAACGAATCACCCTGCCCGACTTACCCACCCCATGCAGCACCGTTCTCGAATCCGCTTACTACCCCGGCCCCGAGGCCCTAATTCTAGCAGCCCGCTCCATCGTCTCTCAAAAGGTATCCGTTACATATCGAGAAAAAAGCCCGCTAGATTTTTTCGGACCGTTCTAGAACCGAAACTCGCATTGTTCGCACTGACCACCGACCTCAGCCGATTCGACAATAGTGTGCGCACACCGGCAAATGCGGCCGGCGACTCGGGCGGGATTTCCTTTTACGAAAGCATGGGCGGGTACGTCTTTGGTGACAACGGCTCCTGCGGCGACAAAAGCAAATTCTCCGATGCGAATACCACAAACGATCACAGCACCGGCTCCAATCGTCGCGCTCCGATCGATTCTCGTCGTCAAAAAATCTTTGCGAGCCGTCCTCAAAAAAGCCCGAGGACGTAAATAATTTGTGAAAACTGCATGGGGCCCTAGAAAAACCTCATCTCCGATTTGAACGCCATCCCAGAGAGAGATCCCGTTCTTCACGGTCACTCCATTTCCTACAACAGCCCCCGACTCGATAAAAACATGTTCGCCAATATTACAATCGCGACCCACCACAGCTCCCGGCATCACGTGCGAAAAGGCCCAAATCCGACAGCCCTCCCCAACCTCTCGAGATTCCACCAATGCGTTCGGGTGAATATATGTTTCCATCAGCAACGCCCGGCTATCAGTGACTCATCGACCTGGCAAAGCGTACTGACAATATCCGCACCAAACTCGCCATCGGTAAGAGGCTGTTTTCTCTGAATCACGCAATCCAAGAAATGGTTGCATTGATTTTTCAGAGGCTCTGTCATCTTAATATTCGGGCTAACAATATCCCCGTCGCGGAGAAGATACTTGAACTCTCCAAAGTTCGAGACATCTTGATCGATCCCAATCCCTCTTTGAAAAATTCGAATCGGCTCGAGCGCGTTCAAGTCATCGAATAAAATTCGCCCCTTGCTCCCGACCACCTCCACCGTTCTCTGTTTATTCGTATCGGCCCAACTTACGTGGATACTGGCCAAAACTTTTCCGTAACGGAGGGTGATGAACGTGACGTCCTCTCGTCCCTGTTTCAAAAAAGAGCTTCCGGCAGCCATGACCTGTGTAGGGGAACATCTCAACATGAAGCTAAAGATTGAAAGATCATGGGTAGCGAGATCCCACGCTGAGTTCACATCTTCCCGAATGAGTCCCAAATGGCTCCGCACTGCCTTGATGTAATAGAGCTCACCAATTTCACCCTGCTCAATCAGCCGCTTCATCAAATGAACGGCATCGTTGAAAAGAAATGTATGCCCCACCATTAGAATCGCTTTTTCTTCCTCCGCCTGTTCGATTAGAGAACTGCAATCAGCGGCGTTGAGGGCCATGGGCTTTTCGACCAACACATCCTTCTTCATCTGTAAGCAAAGTTTCGCAAGCCGTGCGTGTTGGGAAGCCTGAGTGGCTACCACACAGGCGCGAACCCTCTTATCCTGCAAGACTTCTAGAAAATTTCGGGTGACTTGCACCTGGGGATAATTCTCCCGCACGTACTCCAGATTCGACTCGTCTAAGTCGCACGCCCAGAGGATCTCACACTTACTCAAGGCGTTGAAATTACGAAGATAGTTTTTGCCCCAGTGCCCCACCCCAATAATGGCGAGCCCTACCTTCCCTCTATTCATTCCCATGCTGGAATTATTCCGCTGCTGCTTGGACTTAGGCAAGGGGGGATGCTATTCAACCGGAAGTAGCTATGAGCCCAAAGTACCCTTTTGCCAAAGAATCGCCGGTCCGCGTCCTCTTCACGGGAGGGAGTGAGGCGGGCTCTTGGGAAATGCGCGGCGTCCAAGTCTCTTCCGCGCGCCTCAATTGGAGCGCCAACCATGAGCTACCCGAGCACGCGATCGATTCCTTCGACATATTTTGCTTCGTAAAGCACCCACGCCCTACGGTCATGCGCGATCTAGTAGAAAGAGGAAAGTGCGTCGTTTATGACGTCATCGATTCTTGGAAACAGCCCGAAGAGGGGCTGAGTGTAAAAAGCGTGCCGGACGCCCGAATTCTTTTTGAAAAAAAGTGGAAGGAGATATCTGCCGACGCTTTTATTTTTCCCAACGAGATAATGAAGAAGGATCTCGAAGATTTGGCACCTCCCTCCACTGTCCTTTATCACCATTTCCGGCCCGAATACGAAGATTGGTCTCACCCGATAAAAGAAAAGGCTCAAACGGTGGCCTACGAGGGAAACCCGGAATATTTAGGGGAATGGAAATTTCTTCTCGAATTGCTGTGTAAGAAACTAGGTCTCAAACTCCTAATCAACCCCAAAGACCTCAAGGAGGTGGACATCGGATTTGCGGCTCGGGGAGGCCTTCATTCAAGCCTCCTTTCCAATCGTTACAAGTCCAATGTAAAGCTTGCAAATTTTTACGGCGCTGGAATCCCTTGCGTCGTGCAAGCTAGTGAAGTGTCCTATCGGGAGACGGACAACGGGGCCGTTAGATTTTTTGATTCCGAGAGGTCTCTCGAGAAGAACCTCGAAGAGCTACTTGATCCCGAGCTTAGAAAAGAAATCCGTGAAAGTTTTCTAAAAAGTAGGGAGTCTTTTCGGTTGAGTCACATAGCAAATGAATATGAGAAATTCTTCCTT
>JAHFAF010000123.1 GCA_023250715.1 Pseudobdellovibrionaceae bacterium
TACCGTTCGGCGAATCGTCGGGCGAAAACCGTTGATGTGAAAGCGGGTCATGTTCCCCTTCTTGTCGAGTTCGAGGCGCGCGGGCACTGCCTTTTTTGCTTCCCACTTATAGCCATTTCTCTTCAAAGTGAGGTCCGTCGCGCTGTATTCACAGCGAGACTTTCTCTCCTTCGTGAGCTCAAGACCGGCAGTCAGCGTGTACTTCCCGAGATCGAGGACGACGCTGCGGTGAAATTTATCATCCACCTTGTCGTTCCAGGAGAAGCCCTCATAAGGGCGAGTGATTTGAATTTCCGTGTAAACTTCGAGAACCGATTCGCACTTTTCCGTGGCGGCCCCAGCGGCTACCGCGAAAAGAGCAGACAATAAGGCGATGAATTTCATCTAAAGCCCCCTTTCCATGACACGTAAGGTCATATTAGGAGGGGTAAAGAAGAGTCAATCCCCTTGTGGAGAAGTGTTAACCCATTTCTTAATTTGAGAGTTGGTGGAGAACGAGAGCATTTCCCTCGGAGTCTAAAGCCACCGCCATCCGGCACACTGGGGTCTTCATAATATCCATTTTAAACGTCACGCCGTTTTCTTTTAAGGAAGAGACGAGTTGATCCAGGTCATCTACTTCGAAGGCGACACTTCCTCCGGTATCTCCGCCCGGCTTTACTCCGGTGAGATCACTAATGGCGAAACACCCACCGCCAGGAAGATCGTATTCGACCCATCTGCCCTGGCTCGAAATGCTACCAGCCTGTAGATTCAGCTTTTTTTCGTAAAACTCGCGCGCACGTGCCATGTCCTTAACTGGGTAAATCGTAAAGGCAATTTTCTTGATCATGTGCTTCCCCTCTTTTCGCACCAGTAGAGATAAGTACGATATTTCATTGAAACTGTCTTGTAGTCCTTCGTTGCCGGGTGCGTATCCAAAAGGTTCTTTACGTTGGCTAGAAGGAGAGTCTGCTCCCGCGCCGGGAGTGCCGCGACAAAGCTAATAGAGAGAACCCGATCAAGGAGTTGTGCCGGGGTGCTTTCATGGGAATGAGAAAAGGTGGCTACCGCAAGTGACGTGAACAATGTGGTGGTCGTGAAACTTTTCTTCCATGCCTCGGTTCGAAACCGCGGGGAATCTCCCTGGTAACGGTCGATTAGGGTCGTGAGCCTGGCAATCCAAGGGAATTGTTCATCTCTTACATTCCAAAGAAGGACTAGCTTCCCTTTTTCTTTCAATACTCGGGCAATTTCCTTTAATGCTAAATCTCCATCGAACCAATGAAAGGCTTGGGCAACGACCACACAATCGGCGGACGCATTACCAAGGGGGATCTTCTCGGCACGCCCCGGATGAATTTCCAGATGGGGTAGCTTCTTCATGAATTTTTTTCGCATGGCTTCCACCGGCTCCACGCCAACAAGCGTGGAATGCCAATCGGAAAGAGATTGGGTCAACTTTCCTGTTCCGGCACCTAAGTCCACGAGGATTTTTCCCCTGGCATCTTGCATGAGCTCCTTCAAATAGGAGATCGCTTCCGCGGGATACCCTGGTCGGCCCCGTTCGTACGCATTGCTTGCACGGCCAAAACCCTTAGCGGCATTTTCGTGTATTGGCGTTAGGTCCAAGAGGCACCCTCATCTACTAGGGCGATACGGAATTCTCCTACCGTTCCCGTGAATACCTTTTCGTGAATGACTGGATCCGAAGCTAAAACGGATTTTGCTTCGTCCAGTGAGGAAAGTTCAAGGATTGCGATTCCAAACGCACCGTCCGTCCGGCGTGCCGCCAATCGCAGTTTCTTCTGCGTTAGTAAATCCTTAAGGTAGGCGAAGTGACGCTCAATCACCCCTGCTTCTTCTGGCGTAATGGTCTGCAAGAAGTTATCTCGGGCTGGGGTGTATTGGATCACGAACTTCATTATGGGTTTTTCTCCCTCAAGAGGGGAAGAATGACAAAGAAAACTCTTCCGAATAGGCTTTCTCTAGTGGAAAACTCTTAACAACAGTGGCCGAATGAAAATTCTTTTCCTATGTGTAGCCAATTCCGCGCGAAGCCAGATGGCGGAGGGCTTGGCGAGAAAAATTCTCGGGACTCAACATCCTGTTCAGAGTGCTGGGTCCCAGCCGGGAAGAGTTAATCCATTTGCAATTCAAGCCCTAAAAGAAATTGGCATTGATATTTCAGGGCATACTTCGAAATCGGTTGCGACGATCGATTTGAAGCAAGTCGATCGCGTAATTACTCTTTGTCACGATGAGGTTTGCCCCGTGTTGCCACCAGGGCTTCAACGCTTACACTGGCCGATTCCTGATCCTGCGGGGCAGGGGAAAACAGACGAAGAGCGTCTCGGGCATTTTCGAATAGCCCGAGACGCCCTCCAAGTGAAGATAGAAACGTTCGCTGCAGAATTTCAGTCGCGCGCGCCGAAATCGTGAGTGGTCGCGCAGTAGCTATCGACAATTTCCCGCAAAATACGGGAAGAGGCTCCCTGGCGTTCCTTGCGAGGGCTGCCACAGCCACCGGTCGTGAAAATCAGATTCTCACGGGCCGAAATCGTGGTGGAAGGCCCATCACAAAGGCCATTTTCCTTTTCCGTTAACTCTTCCTTCGCGACTTGCGCAACAAGCTGTTCAAGATTGCCAGTGAGTTTTACTTTTCTGGTCTCATTCAGCCGCACACCCTTTTCGCCCATGCCCATCTGTTTTGTGATCTCGACGCGATCGGCGAATACCTCGCAGGTTTCGCTTCGCACCCATTCGGGCGGAGTAAAACCAGAGGCGTTCGACTTCGTCACTAGAGCTTGTGTATTTGCCATCGCAGAAACATTTAGAATCAAGAATCCCAATGTAAACATCTTCATTTATACCTCCCAAGAGAAGACGTCCCTCGACTGTGCAAAGAAGATACCAATGGGTTTGTGCGACGGGTTGCCGCGTCATCCGGAGCCAAAGGAGAAAAAAGTTCCAGTTTGGGACTTTAGGGAAGGGGAGTTGTCGCATCCGCCGCGGCGATGGCAGTTTTTACGCAGAGCTTCGCGCGAGTGGTCCGCAGAGTTGGGGAATTCTCCCCTAGAATGCCATCGACCTGAGTTCGTATTTCACCTTGCCGGTACTCGGCGGCTAGCTGGGAATATTTTTCTCTCTGGTCTCGAATGGATTGAGCCACTCTTTGATAGGTGGGGCGGAAGGGAATTAAATCCCGCCAATTTCCCGAATTGAGAAAGCGCCACGCGAGAGATCCAAGGTAGGGCCCGGCCAAGCTCATTATTTGCGTCTTGTACTTCATGATTGCCTCCGCGACCGAGGGAATCTGCTCGCGGTTTGCAGCTAGAAGTGCTCCCATGCTTACAATTCCGGCAAAGGACAAAAACCCACTCGTGAGATCCTGTGCTTTTACTCCCATCAAATGATCCAATGCCCTAGGTTGCACTCGGGCTATTTGCAGCTCGAGCTTTTCATAGGTATTGGAAATCTCCGTTTCCAATTGCAGAAGCCGGCCGGTTGAATCCTCCTTTCCAACGAGGGCGGCCTGTTCTTTCAAAAGATTTGCGAGCGTATTGGCGGTCGATTCTATTTCCGCTTCCGACGTAGGGGGAGTAAGTTTCAGTTTTTCCCCGAGTCTCTTTTCCTCTTTCGCAATCAGGCCATCCTGAGCCTCTTTCAGTTTCAATAGCTCGTTGATATGAGCTTCCTCCGGACTTCCGGGAGGAGGGAGGGTGGCCTTTTTCGAAAACTTTGCGACTGTCTCGGTCTCTTTCTTCAGCTGGGCTTCAGTCTCGTAATAATTTACGAGGGTAGCAGCTTCTTTGGCCTTCCTTTCCACTTCCATGAGTTCCTGTTGTCGCTTGGGTTCTCGTCGGCGAAGGGTTGCAAGGCGGATGAGCGCGGTTCTATTCTTCGGCAGCGTGAGCTTTTCCGTGAGTGCTGCGAGTTGCGCGTCTCGATCTTTGTTTTCGGAGGGGCGTTGATTTTTCAAGTCTGCAATTTGTTCTAACAAGGTAAAATTCGGATCGTCGACTGGGGGCAGGGTAAGTCCTTGGTGCCCCCCTTCGAATTCAGCAAGCGCTGCCGCCGTCTCGTCTCGTTTTGTGGTTAGGGATTCTGTTCTGGCGATAAGTTTTCTTAGCTCGGCGTTCTTCCCTTTGGCTTCGTCTGGATTGGGTTGAAGGCCAGCGGCAGCTAACGATCTTTCCAGTTCTCTGAACTTTTCCTCCGTCGCCTTGCGAGCATTTTCAGCATCCCTCAATTTGAGTAGTGCGTCGCCATTTTTTCCCAGGCCCATTTCTTGAGTCTTACGGTTGAGCTCTGCTTGCAGCTCCTCGATAAAAGGGTTCAAAAGAGAATTACGGACACCATCCGGCAATTCCGCCTGGCAAAAGGAACTTAAGATGAGAGCTATGAATAGAGAATACCGAGCGAATACAGACACGAATTTTCCCCCCGGCTGCAAAATATTGCAAACGGGGGGCTAGAGATTGTGAAGATTTTCCCGCACGGATGTCGTGAATACGCGAAGGAATACGACTATCTATTGGTTGTCTTGAACCTTTTGTAACTCCTGCTTGGTTTCCTGAATGGCAGCCTTATCTTGATGGAGTTGTTTTCTATCTTCTTTGATCTTCGTCTTCTGAATCTTCAATCGCTTTCTTAGCTCCTTCTTTCCACTCACCGGTGCCGCGGGTGCGGGGCTTTGAGCCACGGCGGGGGAAGGGGAGGGAGACGCAACTGAGTCATCCGCATAAGCGATTGGGGCAAGTCTCAGAGCGAGTCCTACTCCCAAAATTAACCAGTGTTTGCGATTCATAATCAGCTCCTTTGTTGAAATCAATCTATTGCAACGCAAGGGCCGGAATCGAGAGGGTGAGAATTCAAGAGCTTAGAAGATTGTGACGATTGTGGTGGGTCCAATCTCCTCAAGTTGGGAGGAACATTGGGTCAACTCTCCCCGTCGACTCAGTGTACGGGGGCCGTTCCCCACCGTGTAGACTTCGCCCAAGTGAAAAGGCGAAGGGCTTTCATCAGGAATCGGCGGACGGGAAAATCACATCGAGCAAGGGTCGGGCGAGGAATCGTATCCACGGCAGAGAGAAATCCGGTAAATGCTTTGGCCACCCGAGGCAGATTCTCCTCGTCCACCCATTTCTCGGCATCTTCGTCGGTCAAAAGGTAAACTGGGTTTGAAATATAGTTTACGATAGGAACTCCGGCGGCATACCAGTCTCCTCCGTCAGTCGGAGGATAATCTCCTAAGGGGCCTTCCGCCGGCAGCAATACCCAGCGATCCACACCCGACTTTTTCCCTTCGCTAAGCAGCGCCTGTCGAATTGCTTGATTGAAGCTTAAGAAAACCCCAGCTGCTTCGGATTTCCCTGTTGGCACAAGTTTTCCTGCCGCATCTTCCACCGCTTCCTTGGCAATGTGTTCGATGGAAAGGGCAAGCACTATGTGGGGTAGCAAATCCTTTCGGTGTTTCTCTATGAACGTTCTCGTTCCGACGGAGCCATAGAAGTGGCCTGCCGAGAGAAGAACCACAAGGCGTCGCTTCAGTCTCTTCTGATTTGCGAAATGCTCGGCAATCGCTAGCACTGTAGCGATGCCGGAGGCGTCCTCGACGGGAGATACGAAGGGGCTGTCGTGGTGGCAGGTGAGAAGAAGAGTCTCTTCCGATTCACCGGGAATCTCCCCCACCACATTGGAGCTTCGGCTTTTTTCATGAATGCCCGTGGTAAGAATTTTTGCCCTTGCTGCTGACCTAATTTTTTTCGCGTCGGAGCGCGACACCCAAACACCCGGGAGGGGCTTATTAAGAATATCTTTTTCTCTGAAGCCGTAGGGTGCATACATCTTGCACGATCCGCCCGGCTGATCTTTCACGATCCCGATGAAACCGATGGCCCCTTTGCTCACTGCCTTCGAATAGAAATGCCAACCTAGGCGCACCCAAGTGGCGGGATGCCGGACATCTATCAAAGAGTCTTCTCGATCGATTTCTCCCATCGAGATCTTTCTCAATAACTTTGCATCGAGCTCGGGAAAACGGATTTCCGCCGCAACGATGGCCCCCCGCCAGTCTCCGCTGTCCTGCGCCCAAACTATTCGTCCCTCGCATCCTCCTTCGCCGGTGAATTTTGCGTGGGGAATAGGAAAGCAATCGATCGGGTTCCCGTCTATTTCTAAGTTTGCTCGAGCGGGCTCCCAATGGGTAAGTGGGATTTCCTCTTCGCGAACATTTACCAGGCCTCTAGCGGAAAGTTCACAGGCCAGATTCTTGGCCTGGATCTGGCCGGCGAGACTGCCTGGGCGGCGGGGACCCAATCCCGTTTGCAAACGGATCGATTCCCACATGCGAGAAATTTCAAATGAGTCGCTCAAAGTTAACGACGAATAACACCGATCAGTGCCCGAAGTGAATCCAATAAATGAGGGAGACAATGGTAAGCAAAGTGGCCATGGCAGCAAGCCAGAAACACGTTACATAGAGTTTCCAACTTCTTAAGTTGCTCCAAGGGCTGATGATGAGGCCGTAAGCCAAGGTCACAAGACCGATTGCAACGAGGCAAAACCAATACCCGTGGGTGATAACGAGCCTCGAGCCGATAAAGAGCGTGGCGTTGGCTACGAAGATGAGATTTAAAAAACGGCTTAAGACGGAAAAGTTGTCAGGAGCGATGGGGCGAAAGGCCCGCTCCCGTTCGGAATTTGTCGTGGGTTCCGGAGCGAAACGGGTATTTTGAGTCGACTGCATATTTCTGGCCTCTTCTTTCTAATCGGCTGGACTTAAACGGAAATTTATTCTTTTCTTACCTACTATGAATTTTCAAAGGGCCTTCTTTGTAAGACTCACTGCGCAAATCGATGCAATAGGTTTACTGAAGAGCGACAAATGAAGGCTCCCAACAAAAATACCCGTCGCTTTCTCTCGGCCCTCCTTCTCCTCACGGTTCTCGCCTCGGCGTGGCTTGGTTTTCGATCGAAATCGTCCTTCGAAACGGCTCCGCAGGAAGAGGAGGAGAAGTTTTTGGGCAAGCTTTCCGCCCCGATTCTTTCGCCGGGCGAATCCATCAAAAAAATGCAGCTTCCGTCCGGCTTTGAAGTGAAGCTCGTGGCGAGTGAGCCCCTGGTGGAAGATCCAGTTTCTGCTGTTTTTGACCCGGACGGGCGTCTGTGGGTAGTGGAAATGCGCGGGTATATGAATGATACCACTGGGCGAGGGGAAAATAGCCCGGTGGGAAGAGTCGTGGTGCTCGAAAACCCCGATCCAGAGGGTGCTTTCACGAAGAGAACTGTGTTTTTGGACGGGTTGGTCTTGCCCCGTTCCCTCACTTTTGTCGAGGATGGCGTTTTGGTTGGGGCTCCTCCCTATCTTTATTTTTGGCGTGATACGAATGGGGACCTCGTTGCGGATGAAAAGACTTTGGTCTCGGACAAGTTTGGAGATCCTGAAGTCAACCCTGAGTACCAGCCCAATGGATTGATGAGAAATATCGATAATTGGATTTACGGGGCATATTTTCCCGAGAGGCTCCGGCGGGATAACGGTAACTGGATCTTGGAGAGGACTCTCAAGCGCGGACAATGGGGAATGGCCCAAGATAATCAAGGCCGCCTTTTTTATAATTTTAGTTTTGATCCTTTGCGTGCGGATCTCATCCCCTACGAGTATTGGAAAAGAAACCCCTATCTCGACGACTTACGGGGAGTAAATGATGAGATGCTCTCTGATATTCGCGTGTGGCCCGGGCACAAGACCCCTTCTGCTAATGATCTGGCGGATATTCAAGACGGCGTTCTCCACGTAGTTACTTCCGCCGGAGGTGCACAGATTTATCGGGGGCAGCTATTTTCAAAAGAGTATCGCGGGAATGCCTTTGTCTGCGAGCCGGTAGGAAATATGATCAAGCGGATACTGCTGCAAGAGGAGGGGGGAGAACTCTCCGGCAGGAATGCTTATGTGGGGAAGGAATTTCTTACCTCCTCCGACGAGAGATTTCGCCCGGTCAATCTTTCCCAAGGGCCCGATGGCGCCCTCTACATGGTGGATATGTACCGGGGCCTAATTCTGCACAAAACTTTCCTAGGGGATCGACTTAGGAAGCAAGCAGCGGTGGAGGGCTACACCCAAGGAATCCATAGGGGCCGTATCTATAAGATCATACCGAGGAGGTTTCGTCCCCAGCCCGTGGAAAAGCTGAGCAAGAAATCCCCCTCGGATCTTATTGCCCTGCTCGATTCTCCGAACGGATGGATTCGAGACACGGTTCAGCGCTTATTGGTAGAGCGAAGAGATCCTCAGTCCATCTCTCTTTTGGAAAAGAAAATTCGGAGTAGAAAGGGGGACTGGGGGGCTTTGCATGCCCTTTGGTCTCTTTCGGGGATGAATAAACTGAATCCGAGTCTGTTGGAAGTAGCCCGAGCCCATCGCTTCCCTGAAGTTCGAGCTGCCGCTGTGAGGCTATCCTTAGAGGAGCCTGTCTCTGCACTCTCGAAGGATCCGAGTCCGGGAGTTCAGCTTCAAGTTTTACTTACGACGGGCTCTTTGGAGATTCTCAAAAAGAATGAAGAGTCATCTTTGTTTCGAGATGGTTGGCTTACGGGCGTTGCGGGGAAAGAAAAGGAAAATCTCGAGTTGCTATTGAAGGACCCTCACTTCAATTCAATTTCTGCGGCGAGGAAGTATTTGCTGATGGGACTTTCTCAAAGCATTTCGCGAAGAGGGGTACCATCGGAAATGGACTTGCTTTTGTCCCTGGCTTTGAGTCAAGGGGTGCGATGGAAACAGGATGCACTTCTTTCGGGAATTTTACGAGGACGAGAGGACCTTCCCCTTCTGCGCTTGGACGTAATGCCTGTGGGACTCATTGCCCTTTCCTCTTCGCAAGCCGAAACTCATGGTGTTGCCGAGCGAGTGCTAAAGAAATTGAGTTGGCCTGGATGGAAGGGGTTTTGGGCGGAAAGAATCGCCGAGCCATTCGCTAGGTCAAAAGTCCGCGTGGAAAGATTTTTTTCTGAACGTGTGCGCCGTTGGTTGCCTGGGTCGCAGAGTTCTATCGATTATCGGGGAAAGCGCCTCTTTGGACTCTATTGTGCTGTTTGCCATCAAGTTTCAGGCCGTGGTCGCAAAGGGCTCATTCCGCCCCTAGTGGGTTCGGAATGGGTGCGAGGAGATAAATCCATTCTGGTGCGAATTCTTTTGAACGGAGTTCAAGGCCCGCTCAGCGTTCGTGAAGAGCTTTACCGTCGTAATATGCCAGGGTTTTCGTCACTATCTGATGAGAACATAAGTCTTATTGCTTCTTATATTCGACGAGAGTTCAGTCAAACTGAGGATTGGGTGGATGCTGCGCTGGTGGGCGTCGTGCGGGGGAAGCGAGACGCGCCTTGGACTGAGGCAGAGCTTCGCAAATTCTCCCCTGCGTTAGCACCCTAATGTTACAATAGAGCAACCCCTCCCCCTTACCCATGCGCGAATCCCTTGCCTGCATTATTCCTACGTTCTTTGGATTAAGCGGCCAGGCCGAGGAGCGTCGAAAACTCTACTTCAAGGCGGCCAAGCATTGGAAAAAAGCCGGGCTCCCCATTCATACGGTCGAAATACATCGTAAAGGGACTCTTCCCGTCTTGAATGAAGTTTCCAATCTACATGCAATCGAGACAGAGTCTGCAATGTTCTTCAAGGAAAACGCCATCAATCTCGGCGCGAAGTTTCTGATTCGCCAAGGGTTTTCGAAAATAGTTTGGATCGACGCGGACTCCTACTTTCTAAGCAATGATTGGGTGGATGAGATCTCGCGCCTCCTCGACAAACATGCACTGATTCAATGTTGCGATGTTGTTCAGCGGCCGAGTCGAATTCCTTTCTATCCTGAATCCATTCACTCGATAGTTTCCGCGAGGAACGAGGGCACTCCGGGGCCGGGACATGACGGAGGGGCTTGGGCCGCAAGGAAGGAGTTTTTCGAGGCCGGCGGCATTTGGCCACATGAGATCATTTCGGGATCGGCCCTGAAATTAATGATTTTGAACGGCTGGAAAAAGGGGCATCCGGGGCATCCTATCTTCGACCTTCTAAAGGATCCCGACTGCGAGGCGCTTGCCCGATCCTATTGGAGCCACTTGAAAAAGATCGAACCCTTTTTGAATGCGCTTGTGTGCGCGAAAAGAACCATTCACCAGTGCCACCATGGTTCGCTCGCCGGTCGAGATGCCATCCATGCGAGACGCTATTCCTTATATAAGAAATTTTGTTTCGATCCTTTTACCGATCTCCATACGGAAGAGACCGGCATGGTCAGGTTCACGGGAAATAATCCCGGGTTCGAACGTGCAGTCGCTGCTTATCTTTCAGCGTGGGATGGCCTCATCCCTTGGTCCCAAGTAGAGGCAATCGAGCAGGAAAATAAGGGAATACTTAGGAAGGCTATCTAATGGCAAAACATCCTTCGCCTAGAGAAACGTTCGAGTTTGATCTCAACGGCTTTTGCGTGCTTCGGAATTTTTTTCCGGAGTCGCGCGTGGATCAAATGGATCAAGTGATCGAGAAAAGCCCCATAGGAAAAAAGGTCCATAAGTTTCTTTTCATTACACTCGATGATCTGTTCCTGAAAATTTTAACTGATTCAAGAATTCTCAAGATCTGCGAAGAATGGATCGGGCCCCACTTTCGTTTCGATCATGCATGGGGGCTGCAGCACTTCCCCGGTGACGGGGATCCCCATCAAAACCTCCACGGCGGCCCCTACGCAGAGCAAGGGTTTGCTCAATACCACTGGTTTCGCGGAAAACCGATTTGCACCTGTCTTATTTTCGGCATTCCTCTAGCCGCTCAGTTGCCCGGTCAGGGGGGGGCGGTCTTCATTCCAGGAAGCCATAAGTCTAATTCCGATATGGATGGCTGGACGATGTATTGCGATATTCTAGAAGAAAAAATTGAGGGGGTCAGCTGGGTGGTGGAGCCGGAATTACTCGTAGGGGATCTTCTCGTGTTTACTGACTCCATTATGCACGGCACGAAGCCCTGGAAGGCGCTAAACCGCCATCGTCGAATGCTCTATCTGAAATATAGCAATGGTGCCATGGGATGGATGGCTCAAGACGATGAGGAGTCGGTGTATTTGAGAAGTAAGGCCAAGACTCCGCTGGAAAAAAATCTTTTTCGTACGGCTCATGTCTCTCTT
>JAHFAF010000124.1:0-6714 GCA_023250715.1 Pseudobdellovibrionaceae bacterium
GGAAACAGAATAGAAGAGGAAAAGGATTATGGCAATTGATCGGCAAGTTCCTGAAGGTCGGCGGGAAATTCACTCCGTTTGACTCGAATCGGCGGTGCCGCGCGTGAAGCCCACTCCCCTAGCCTTTTCAAGCAGACGGCGCGAACAGACGTGATCACCGACTCATCCCGCGCACACCGTCGATAGAATTCAACGCCCTCCGGAATCGCTTTCGCATCCGCCCTCAATTGGGTCGCCACTTCTCCTAATACATCCGCCCCCTGGTTAACTCCGGGTGCCCCGTGGTGAATCTCCTCTTCACTCGCATTGCGCACGACATCCAGGCGTGGAAGGTTGGTGTGCAGAGCTTCGAATCGATTTTTTCGAGAAGACTCTTTATCGGAAGGCGTGGAGGGTACGCTACTAGCTTGCGGAGCCGATGGCATTATAGAGGGGGAAGACATGTTTTTCGAAGGAACAACGGGAGAGGTGCTACACCGCAAATAAAGAGCGATGCACAGAACAGCAATGAGAGGTGCCCATTTTTTCATCATGGCGTGATCTTCTCAGGACGAGCATCGCCCACTTCTTTCTTTAGAATCCTTGTCCTCAGATCGGCAATGAGAATCTCGATGCCTTCCTTCTCGGACTCCGTGCACTCATCACAAAGTGGAAGAAAACGCTCCAGCATAATTCTGCCGACGGTGTACGGACCATTCGAAAAACGATCGCAAGCAGGTTTCCCTATGTAGGTTCCGGACTCACAATTTACGTGCTGAAAAGCAAGATCTTTACCGTTTCCGTCCGAATGTCTCGCCTCATGAAAAAGTGTTTGAAGCCGCCGGAAGGAGCTCGCTAGATTGTCCTTGTTGCCCCTGGCTCCGATGGTTTTCTGCGAAAAGAGGCCCTCGCCAATTTGGAGAATTCCCGCTCGGGGGGAGTCGAGAATAATTTTCTGTCCCTTCACTTCGACGGCCAAGAGAATCTTCTTCGACTTTCCAGTAATATAGAGACCGCTTCCCAAGTTTTTCATCATTAAATAAACGGTCTCTTCGAAAACCTGCGGCGTGTATTTGAAGTTCTGTTTTCCATAGAGGTGGGCCGTTTGATCGAACTTTTCGCCTACAACTGCCTTAACTCGATCTCCTAACCAGCCCTTCAGGCTGTCATGAGAAAAATCCGTAAGGCCAATCGTGTCGGCTTCGTTGTCACCCTGGATTTTTGCCCAACTCGCCGTTTTCAAATCCAATTCCAGAAGATCGCGTTGTTCGTCGGGAACGGAATCGTCCATCGTCACAGAGATGAGCGGATCGGCATGGTAACGGGGGTGCTTCGCACAGGCCGAGAGTGCCAGTACCAAAACCATTAGGAATAACTTCATATTCTTCCCGCCGGTTCATAGAGAAAGCGATAAGGCGGAAGCTTCGCTTCATTTCCCAGAATGTGTTGATTCAAGAACCAGTAAACGTAACTCCAGGCCTGAATGCTTCTTTCTTTATCCGCGACCGAAACGATTTCAAAGACGTTGTGGCCGGCGCCCGGAATTTCCACTAGAAATACCCGCTCCGGGAAGCGGCGAGCGTACTCACGCCACATCGCTTTGGTGGCAGGCGAGGATTCCACGTCCTCGGACCCGGAAAGAATTAAAGTGGGAATGGGAGGGTTTCCGAACGGGTGTTCGCTATTCACCCAGGACTCGGGACGATCCCGCATCTCCTGCATAAAGCCACTCGCCCATCGAAATGCATCGGGATAGAGCTGGTTCTCTGTCGTCACATTAAAGTGGTGATACCCCCGTAGGCCCTCCACTGTTCCCACGGAAGGATGGACTGGGCTCATCCAGATCATGCCCTTGAAAATGCCAGGGTATTGGAGATTCAGCTGGGCTACCGGAATATTTTCTCCACTGCGTGTGGCCGGTACTATGGGAAGGGTGGGAGCATATTTCTGAAGGCCCGAATAATATTGATAGCGCCATTCCAAGGAGGGCAAATAGTTAAGCAAATCCCCTCGACGAGGACCAGCACCGTGCCAGGGCTGATCGACTCCCATTGAGGCGGTGGGAACCCAATTGCCTTGGCTGCGAACTGCGCCAACTGAGCCACCTGACTTATTTGAGTTCATGAATAGGAGTTGCTGCAAAACGCTGATGGAATGGCTCCGAACTCCGGTCCATCCGTGATTCCACGGAACGATAATTTTACTCCCGGGCGGAACTAGTCCGCGAACGCTTTGATAGCGAACGGAATCCAACAGGAAATCGCTCACCGCGACGATATCGTCAAAAGGGCTAGCGGAAACTTCCACGCTGAAAGGATGGTCCACTCCTGGCATTGCACGGTTTCCGACCGCAGAGGCCATGGGGTGCAATTCTCGTCTTAGTCTTTGAGCTCGTTCTATCGGAGTGCGTGCAGTTCGATAAATTTCTCTTGCGGTGAGGTCGAGACCAAAATGCGTCTCGTCCATATACCGATTGATTAGTCGGCAAATAGACTTAAACGCCCTGTCCTCTTTTGTAGGCGGCTTCGCCCCGCCCAGAGAAGAGAAGCAAAAGATGATAAGGACTAATAATGACCTAACCAATCCGATAACCCCTGCCTTGCCTTCTTGAATTCCTTGAAAGGAGCGGAATATAGCGGAATCAGAAGGGCATCCCAAGGAATTTATTGCGACGAATCATGTCGATTGGGGGAGCCCCATAATCCTTGGATTTTCGGGAGTTTCTTGGCGGACCCAAGGGATCATGTTACTAACTTTTCTTCATTTGCCCCCATCGTCTAGAGGCCTAGGACGGCGCCCTCTCACGGCGTAGACACCGGTTCGAATCCGGTTGGGGGCGCCAGACTTCTAAAGCCGGTACTTCTCTAACTGTTTAAAATAATAGATATTCTTTAGATTTTATGGTCACGCCGCGTCAGTTCCGGTATATTGCGCGGCTCAGGTAGGGTCTAGGTGGTTCGCTTTACAGTACTTTTTTCGATTTTTTTCTGTCTGTGCGCCAGTGCTTTTAACTGCCGCGATATTCATTCCGCCGCAAAGCCACCGGTGGCCTACGTGTTCATCGTCGATCCCTACTCCTCCGGAAATCAGCTAGCCCCCGCGTTTTTTAAAGATGGTGCGCTTCCGATCTATGTTCGCAGCAATCTCGCGTTAGGTGCGCGATCCTTGAAGGGAATTCACCCGAGCGATTTCATCTCTGATCTGCCCGCGGAAATACAGCAACGGCTTTTGAGCGGAGATAAGACAGTAATCGAGCAGGCCATTCAAGATGCCATGAAACATTTGAGGGAAGTCTTTGAAAAGGACGTTTCGTTTTACATTATTCCAGGAGGGGAGGCGGGAGTGACCCTGGCTGAAAAACTATCCGCGAAATTTGATCTTCCCACGTACGATCCGCGCGCAATTAAGTCCCATCGCAGTAAGCCCCACATGCACTGGGAGGTGAGAAAAGCCGGGATCGAAATCATCCCGATGACTATCGCCCACAACGCAGAGGAAGCTCTTCACTGGATTCGCCACGGACTTGGGGGAATAGAAAAAGCCGGCGGAGTGGTCGTAAAGACGGGAACTAGCGCGAGTGGAACGCAAGTAATTCCCTGCTATTCAGAGGCCGAGGTAATCACGGCGGTGAATTCCATACTCGCCACCCGTAGCAATTTTGGGCTCGAAAATAAGAGTGTGATGATTCAACCCTTCGTGAAGGGCCGTGAGTTTGCAGTGAACTCTGTAAGCTTCCTCGAAGCGAATGTCCTTCACACGGTTATTACCGATGTCTGGGAGTACTTCAAACCCGCCCCCCCCGCCTATGGATACGAGGTCCTTCTCTCTCCCGACGAAATCCCCCCCGGACTTCTCGATAAGCATCATGGTGTGAAGGTTGCTTTGAAGTGGCGTAAAGGACCGGGACACGGAGAATATTTTGTTACGCCCGAGGGAAATATTTTTCTGGGCGAGATCGCAGCAAGAATGTACGGAGCGGGAAATACGGATATCTCCGGGGCAAGCACTCTCTACGGGCAGGTTCGAGGAACGGTGGACTCACTCCTCCACCCCGACGAGATAATAAGCCGCTCTTTCAAGCCTTACACACTCACGCACCGGGCTGCCGTCGTAAACATCAATGCCCCTTTTTCAGAGGTGCCTCTCTTTGCGAATCGCCAGATTCATTCGGTGTTAGAGAAAGAGCTCGGGCCGGATCTCTATAAGGCGATCTACTTTGCCGAAGACGGCGAGAGGTTGAACGAGTCCACAAACTTAATCGATACCGTTGCACAGATTGAAATCCGAGTTCCCAACGAACCAGGGTCGAAAGAAAAACTCAATCGACTTATTGAACGCGTGAATGAGTTACAAAACGCATTCTGGAGATTAAACCCATGACCCATCTTCCTTCCCCTTCCGAGCTACAGTACTTCATCGAAGTCTCCGGTACTTTGAATGTCTCCCGAGCGGCGGAGCGGATAGGAATCAGTCAGCCGACGTTGAGCCTTGCTATTCAGCGCCTCGAGGCCAATTTTGGAGCCCCTTTACTGATCCGAACGAAATCCGGGGTGAAACTCACCCACGCTGGCCAAAAGCTCGTTACCCAAGCAAGAGCGCTTCTCTTGGATTGGGAAAGAATTCGCAACGATGCGGTTAGAGATGAGGCGGAAATCCGCGGGCGTTACACGATTGGATGCCACCCCTCGGTGGCGATGTATTCCCTTCCTCATTTTTTGAAAGGGCTGCTTGAGTCGAACCCAGGTCTCGAGATTAAGCTCTCTCATGATCTTTCTAGAAAGATCACGGAAGACGTAATCAGTTTCAAAGTAGACTTCGGAATCGTCGTAAACCCGTGGGACCACCCTGATCTCATCATCAAGCCTCTTTGTAAGGATGAGGTTTCTCTCTGGGTTTCAAAGAAGCCCTCCGCATTACAAGATCCCGCGACCGGGGAAGCGGTTCTCATCTGCGATAACGAGCTATTGCAGACTCAATCGATCTTAAAACAACTCTCCAAACGAGGAATCGAGTTCAAACGAACGATTCATTCGACGAGCCTTGAAGTAATTACGGCGCTCGTTGCCGCCGAAGCCGGCATTGGCGTTTTGCCGAGCCGCGTGGCCTTGAGAGTTCCCTCATTGGGGCTCAAGCTCTTCAGCCCGACGGCGCCGAAGTTTTTAGATCGCATCTGCCTCGTCTTCCGAGCGGACGCTCAGAAATCCAAAGCGTCCCGCCTCCTCGCTCACGCCATCGAAGAGGCGATGAAAAACGAGTACCGCCCCACGGCACTCAACATAAACGCTTAGTTTCGTTTCAGAGTCACATCGAAGCGGCCGATCCTTGCTTCCTTTTCGATTTCAGCACCGCCATGCTTGAATTCCACTTTTAGGCGATTGTCGACAGCCTCGAGGTTATTCAACTCATCCACGATTTTCGCCAACGCGGGATCGTCGTAGGAAGTGGGAGTAAAGTACATTTGTGTTGTTAACGTGAAGTGCAGGCGAGCGTACACTTTGAAGTGGATGTGAGGCGGACGAAATCTGCCGCCGCCTACCGGATAATGCCCAGGAACAATTGTTTTGAGAGTGTAGTTCCCGTTCTTGTCCGTCCGCGCTCTTCCCCAGTATTGAAAATCCGGATCGAGTTTCAACGGATTCGGATCGTCCGAGTGATTATATTTTCCACTCGAACAAGCTTGCCAGACTTCCAACATCGCACCCGAAAGGGGACGGCATTCCTCGTCTTGAACTTGGCCAGTCACATAAATTACCTGTCCTGCGGCCAATTTCGATTCCGGGTCCAAGCGAGTTAAATCGCTATCGCGCTCAAGACTAGCTTGGGGGTAATAGGGCCCTTCTTGTTGCGCTGGGGTCAAACCGCAAGCTTCCAAGGCTGCTTGGGCCTGGCGGGCCCCGAGAATACCTACGGTGCCGGCGAAAGCGGTTTGCACTAATTGCCGACGGGTAATGGGTGAATTCATGCGACCTCCGTTACTAAAATTAATAAGCTGTGTTGCTCCCTGAATAAAATTAATCTCAGCTATCCCTGCTATAGGCGGAAATGCACCGCGTATAAACAGCCCCTTCGCTATATCCGATAAGACAAGGGACAAGACATGTTATGACACAGGAAAATTGGGACAATCAGCTGCGAGAGATTACGAGTCTGACCCATTACATTTATTTGAGCCCCCTGCCACTTGTAGGTCTACTCTTCTTCCTCTACCCGCCCAGCGCTGGCGCATGGCGAGAGAGTTTTGGGACCTTCTTCTCCGCAATCGCACTCTTTTCGGGTCTAACGATTGCGATCGCACATTGGATGTACGGACAGACTCTCAGTAAGGATAGTTTGGAAATGCGCTACAAGGGCGTGGGCTTCGCCAGCGCCTTGAGCTCCTTTAAGGTAGGGATAATTCTTTGCGCGTCTCTCGGGGATTTAGCGGCCATGCTTTCGATTGGATTTTATCTGATCACGCGTGAGCCCATGCATTTAGGCGTTTTACTCTCTTTCTGGGGCATTCATTATGTACTGGGAAGAAAGTGGCTAAAAATCGGCCAAACTACGATCCAGAGCATTCTCGCCAAAGAAAACAGCGCTCATCCGCAAGTCCATGTAGCTTAAGTCTGCTTATTTTCCGCTTGGAAGAGAACTCCCCCACTAATCCAATCAGCAATTTCTTTATTCGAAATGCCCATGGAATGCACGACAGAGAAGGTATCTCGCCCGAGAGTTGGCGAAGGCATGAGTGCAGAA
>JAHFAF010000124.1:6724-11120 GCA_023250715.1 Pseudobdellovibrionaceae bacterium
CGGAGCGAAGCCGGCCCAGGTTAGGGGATCTGTGGCAAGCTGGGGCCTGGCTTGCGAGAAGCTCATATGCTCACTCCACGGCACCACCCGCATGAGACACACTTCTCGATTTGAAGTGAGGGCTTCCCAATAAGTGGAAGGGGCATCTTGAAACAGCTTTTCCATTTCGGGAACGAGGCTCGTATCCCACATTTTTTCTACCCAGGCTTTGCGATCCACCACTTCACAAAAAGCGGCCCAATGTTTGTCTTGAATAGCATTCAGTGAAACCCATTGGCCGTCTCGACAGCGGTAATATCGAGAATGGGGATAATGCCCGTCCAGCTTACTCTGGCTGCCGTAACCCGCTTGTTCGTTCGAAGGCAGGCTCTCCGCTTTGAACTGATCGTAAGCTCTCGGAAGGTAAAGTGCTCGAAAACTCTCATCCATGTGAGCGATTAAATGCATTCCCCTTCTCGCTGGATTCGCAAGATGAAGAAGTAATTTCAAAGCCGGGGCAAGTGTGCCTCCGATGATGTCTCCAAATTGAGTACTGTAGTTCGGGACGCCGGACTCGAGAAACCACTCTCCAACACCCGAGCCCGCAATGAAATTCAGGTCATGCGCCGCATGGGAGATGTTCTTTCCCTGAAGCCCTCGCATAGAAAAATAGAGGAGATCGGGATTCTCCTCCGAAAGGTCCGCGTACCCAAGGCCCAGACCATCCATCACCCCTTCTCGAAAACTCTCGATGAAGAGATCGGCTTCCCCGGCCATCTGTTTCACAAGAGCAACGCCTGCCTCGCTTTTCAGATTGATGCCGACAGAACGCTTTCCTTGGTTGAGAAACTCGAAAGTGCTGGTTTTTTCCAACTTCCGAAGGGGATCGCCGTGGGGCAGCGCCTCCACTTTTACGATATCCGCTCCATACTGGGCGAGAATTCGGGTCAAATAGGGGCCCGGCAGCATCACAGTCATGTCGATGACCCTTAGATGCTGTATCGGGCGCTCTTGCTCGTCATTCCAAAGTGAAACGGACATGTTCCCCCCGCCTCCGTGTAGATGAGCTATATTCTATCCCTTAGCCAAGAAGACGAAAAGAAAAGCAATTTTAGAGGATTATTTGAGTTTGGGCCGCTCTTCAGTTAGAACCATAACTCAATGAGCAAATGGCTCCCCATCCTTTTCCTTCTAGCATCCTGCGCCAGTACTGAGCTCATCGAATCTCCCAAAACCACCTTTATTCCGGACACCCAAGAGGCCGTCCAGCCGGTGGTTTTGTGGACTTCGAGAACCATGGGCCGTTCCTATGATTATCTGGGTATCGTGAAGAGCCGGGCCTGGAGTTATGAAGGGGCTTTGGATCGGCTAGTGGAGGGCGGCAAGGAATTGAAGGCTGATGCTGTCATGGATGTCCATTACGAAAAGATTGGGTTCTTCAGCACCATGCAGGCCTTCGCGATCAAGTTTAAGTGAGTAAGTAATGTCCAAATCCACCATTCGAAAAATAGCGATTCTTACCGGCGGAGGCGATTGCCCCGGCCTTAATGCCGCCATCCGGTCGGTGGTCCAAACGGCAATTTTGGAATATGGGATTCAAGTCGTGGGAGTCCCCGATGGCTTTAAAGGCCTTCTGGAAAATAAATTCGTTCCCTTGGACTTAATGAACACAACGGGAATTTTTGCTAAAGGGGGGACAATTCTCGGCTCTTCGAATGTCGACACCCCTTTTTCGGTACCGGTCGTAAAGGGCGGAGAGAAAACCTATGAGGATCGTTCGGACGAGGTAATCGAACACCTGAAGCGAGAGCGGGTCGACGCCATGATCGTAGTAGGCGGAGACGGCACTCAAGCGATGTCCCACGCCATGGCCCAGAAGGGCGTGAAAGTGGTCGGGATTCCGAAGACTATCGACAACGATTTGAATGGAACGGAATTCACGATCGGGTTTTTCACCGCGGTCGCGACTGCGGTAGACGCCTTGGACAAATTGCACACGACGGCTGAGTCTCATCACCGCATCATGGTCGTCGAGCTCATGGGGCGAAACGCCGGGTGGATTGCACTCTTTGCAGGCCTGGGCGGTGATGCCGATGTGATCTTGATTCCGGAAATCGACTACCAGCTGGACAAGGTCGCTGCCTTTCTAAATGATTTGCACCACACTCGTAAGCGCTACTCCATTGTGGTCGTCGCAGAAGGGGCAAAGCCTCTCGGAGGGGACGTCACGGTGAGCAAGGTGATCGAAGACTCGCCGGAGAAAATTCGCTTGGGCGGAATCGGCCAACGGGTCGCCCACGACTTGGAGAAACTCACCGGGAGGGAAACGCGCGCTATTACATTAGGGCACCTGTTGCGAGGCGGCCCACCCGAGGGTTTCGATAGAATCTTAGCTAGCCGCTTCGGCGTCGCGGCCGTGAAAGCCGTGGTCGAGGGTAAATACGACACCATGGTTGCTTACCGCAACGACAACGTCGAACTCGTCCCGCTGGAAACGGGCGCGGGCAAAAACCGCTTCATCAGCACCGACTCTCCCTTCCTCTTAGCCGCCCGAAAACGCGGAATCAATTTCGGCGACTAACCACCCACCCGAGGAGTGACTAGAATGGCCGGTTCTATCGACGATAAAACGCTCTCCATTCGTCAATAATTCCCTTGCCCCTACTCTTAGATTTGATAAAAAATAGAAATGCAGTTGGCGTTCGAAGTTCTTCCCGCAAGGAAATTCCACGGCGGAGAGATTTCTAGTGGGAAGAGAAAAGAAGCGCGGCCCACCGTTACCAGAAGGCCGATGCATCTTGTCCTTAGATCTTCTAGGGCTAACGGAGCTCTTTCCCTTAGACGAAAAGAAAGAGAGATCCGAGAGCTTGTCACGGTTTTTGCCAAGAAGTTCCACGTTCAAATTTATTCCAGTTCCAACAATGGAAATCACCTCCATCTAGTCATTCAGGCAAAAGATAGGGTGGGTTTTAAGAAGTTTCTGATGTCTATTTCAGGTCGCATTGCTCAAGTCATAACGAGAGCCCGGAAAGGGCAGAAGTTAGACGGAAAGTTTTGGGACTACGTTCCCTTCACCCGCATTGTGGAGTGGGGAAAGGACTTCCAAGGAGTCATGAAGTACGTCCTGCAAAATATTCTAGAATCCACGGGGGTGATCCCCTACCAAACCCGAACGGGCGAGAGACGATTCGAGAACCCGACGTAGTGCGAGGGCGACCCCGGCCCCAGTACAAGGGCCGGGAAGTCCCGCGCGCTGGGACCTCCCGATGACATGAAGGAGCGACTGGCGTCCGCCCGGCTACACTCGCAATGACTGGGATTTCCAATAGCTTTTGCCTTCATCTGGCAACGTATCGATCGGATCGTAGTACTCGTATAGTTTTTCGAGATTTTCAGGCTTATCGGCCTCAATGCTCGTGAGATAGTTTTTCGTCCAATAGGAAATGCCCTTTACCGTGTCGTAGGAGTGCACTTGGTGGACCCAACGTTTTCCGACGTACGGCACGTCGCAGACAATTCGAGGAGTGGCGAAGCCCGGAAGGTATCCCATGATGTCGTGCTGTAACTTTTGGGCGGTCGCCAAGGGGACTCGCCAGTGCTCAGAATTCGGGATCATATCGCACATGTAGAAATAGTAAGGCGTTACGCTCCCGTGATCCTGAAGACGAAAACAGAGATCGAGAAGCGCCTTCTGCGAGTCGTTCACCCCGCGCAAGAGAACTCCCTGATTTCGCACATCGCGAAAGCCCATCTGCCTCAACTTATTCGCCACCTCCGCGACAAGTGGAGTGACCGATTGGGCGTGATTCACATGCGTATGCATCGCAAGCGATACACCTCTAGAAACCGACTTTTTCGCAAGGCGATCGAGAGCGCTCAAGACTTCATCCTGGAGGAAGTGCTGAGGCACACCCATCATCCCTTTACTGGCTAACCGAATATCTCGGATATTCTCGATGTCCAATAAACTGCCCACGAACTTTTCAAGGACCGGCGCCGGAAGATTCGCAATATCCCCACCCGAGACAACAACATCGCGTACGCTGGGGGTCTTACGTAAGTATTCCAGCATTGCCTCGAGACGATCGGGCTGCTGGTGTTCAAACTTTCGCTTATTCACCTGAGGAACACTCTGCCCCACCAAATCCATGCGTGTGCAATGCCCGCAGTACTGGGGACAGGTCGAAAGAATTTCGGCGAGGACTTTCGTGGGATACCGATGGGTTAGGCCCTCACATACCCACATGTCATGTTCGTGAAGACTGTCTCGGGTTGCCATCGGGTGACTCGGCCACTCTCGATCACGCTCGGAGAAAAAAGGTGCCATATAGCGGCGGATGGGATCCTGCCCAAGATTCTCCAAATTCATCGTGTTGATCATCTGGGGAGGGATCAGCATCGACATCGTGGCTCGCTC
>JAHFAF010000125.1 GCA_023250715.1 Pseudobdellovibrionaceae bacterium
CCTCTTCATCACCCAACAAACGGGCCCCAAAAAGCTTGGCCAACTGGCCCGCGGTGGTTGGAAAGGACAGAGCTTCCATTTGAGGCCCACCCTAACCCCCGAGCCAGGCTAAGTAAACTAAGAGGAGGGGTTGGAACGACGCAGAAACCTAAGTAGCTTAGGCCTATGGTATTCTTAAAGATAGTACCCTTCCGGCTCTTCGTTTATGCCCCCAAAAAATCAACCTTCACTCCTAGGGAGAAATCCCTTATTTCGTAACTTTCTCTTCGCGACCACGGTGTCGCTCATGGGGACCAATGTCTTCGACATTGCTATGCCCTTGTATGTCTTGGAGAAGACCCATTCGGTCTTGGCTGTGTCGATGGTTGCCTTTTGCCTGCACCTTCCGCACTTCCTGATGGCCCCCCTTACCGGGTACACGGCCGACCATTTTAATAAGCGTCGCGTTATGCTTTTCACAGACCTGGGCCAGGTATTGTGCATGCTCTTTCTTTTCGCCTACGAAATGACGACGGCCCAAAGCATTCTCCCCATTTTGCTCACTGTGTTTGTCGCAAAGTCCTTGATGAACATGTTCGAGACAGTGACTACTTTTCAGTTAATCCCAGCGATGGTCTCCACGGAAGATCTCTCCGCCGCCAATAGCTGGTTTCTTTCCGCCCATCGGCTCATTCAAGTAGTAGGCCCCCTTACGGGGGGGATGCTTTTGGGTATTTTGGGGGTCCGTACCTGCATTTTTCTCAACATGATTAGCTTCGGGGCAACTCTTTACTTCACGCTACGACTGAGAAAAATGGATGAATATTTTCTAGAGACGGAAAAAAGATCGCACCATTCCCTTCGTCATGTGATCACGGATTTCCGCGAGAGTATCAGTTACGTCTGGTCGTCGCCCCTTTTCCGCCCATTCGTATTTCTCATGTTTTTTTGGAATTTCTCGTCGATGCTTCCAAACTCTCCAACCTTTCTTTACTACTATACGGAAATTTGGCACTACACGGCCTTCGAGTACGGGGTGGTAGCTTCACTTTTCGGAGTTTTGGGGGTGATCGGCTACTTAAAGGCTTCCAGCTTGTATAGCGAGAAAAATTTCTATTCTACCTTCGTAGGAGCATGCCTCTGGCAATCCGCATTCTCCACTTTGGCTCTCTTTTTCTTCGGTATGCCCATTGGCTTGACCTTCGTTTTTGGTTTCTCTCGCATTGGAAGTTCTTTACTCACCATGGGAACCTTTCTGCTTCGGCAAACGAAAGTTCCCCTCAATCGAAGCGGCGGAGTGAACGCGTGCATTCGAATGTTCTTCATGTCCTCAGCACCTCTGTCCGCGCTAGTTCAGGCGTTCGTAATCCAACGCTTCGGAGTTCGAGCTTCCTTCACCTTGGGAGCAGTCTTTCTCTGGGCGACGCTTTTTTATTCTAGGCGCGTAGCCGCGGCTATTCCCCTCAAAGAGGAAAGGTCAAAGCGCATGCGCAAGGCCGCCTAGCAGGCTAGTCTTCAGGATCCGGATCTGGTTTTGGATCTTTCCCCGCCGAGTCTGGCTCTTCCACGGGAATTCTGTATTTCTCCATTGCCCACTGGCCGAGATCTTTTCCCTTACACACCTCACTACAAAATGGGCGAGTGGGCGTCTCTTCCCAAGGGACCCAGTCTTTGCAAGCAGGGCAACGCACCTTCATGTTTTCATCCTATTCCCACGCTGGCTTGACTGAAAAGGGGGATCTGCTAGATTTTCGCGCGTCACAGAAAAAGGACCCCTCTGATTAATCGTTGGAACAAAGAAGAATTCTCGCGCTGTAAAGACATCCTGACGGAAAGAGTTTATAGCTCCCGCCTGCTTGGGCAAGACACCGATCTCGTTCTCCATGGCGGGGGAAATACTTCTGCCAAGGATACGGTACCCAATCTATTTGGAGAACCCGAGGGAGTTCTCTACATCAAGGGGTCGGGCTGGGATCTTGCGACCATTCAGCCGGAGGGGTTTCCCGCGGTCCGCATGGAGCCCCTGCATCGCTTACGTAATTTGAAAAGCCTGGGCGACGTCGAGATGATGAATTTTTTGCGAGGTTGTCTGGTCGATAGTAAGTCGCCGGATCCGTCTGTCGAAACTTTGTTACACGCTTTTTTGCCACACCGATTTGTGGACCATACTCACGCGGACGCAATTTTGACTCTGACAAACATGCCCGGAGGAGAGGGGAGACTTCGAGATCTGTTTGGAAGGCGCGTGGCATTTGTCCCTTACGTAATGCCGGGGTTCGAGCTTGCAAAACTATGCGCAACTTGCTTTGAACGGGACCCAGACGTGGAAGGGATGATTCTCATCAAACACGGCATTTTTTCTTTCGGTGACTCAGCACTAGAGTCTTACACGAGAATGATCGATTTGGTGGAAACCGCGGAGAAGTACATTGAATCCGAACTCATGGCTCATTGAAATCCGCACGCAGTTGTCGCTGAGAGGCTTTCGCTCCCTTTTATATTTGGATGATTCTCGGGAGGCTCTCGAGTTCGTGAATCACCCAAAGGTGGGATCTTTTTCTCAGCGCGGGCCCCTAACGCCCGATCATGTGATCCGCACGAAGAGACTCCCACTCTACACGGGAAAAGGAACGACGGGTGAGCTCGATGGGTTTCTTACCCGCTATACGGAAGAGTATGGAAAATATTTCGAGAGAAACGAAAAGGGCCGCGGGCTTACGAAACTAGATCCCCTGCCTCGCGTGTTTCTCGTTCCTGGAATTGGGGTAATCACTGCAGGCGCGACCTGGAAGGATGCTCGGATTGCATCCGATATTTATTCGCATACGGTAAAGTGTATTTTGCAGGCGGAAAAAATTGGGGAGTATGAGGCGCTACCGGAGTCGGACATCTTCGACGTCGAGTATTGGGTATTGGAGCAGGCGAAACTCAAAAAAAAGGGAAGCTCTCCTGCGTTAGCTGGAAAATCCGCCTTTGTTACGGGTGGAGCGAGCGGAATCGGGCTCGCCATTGCAAAAATGCTTTTGGATCAGGGCGCTCAAGTCACCATAGGAGACTTAAGAGAAAACAAGGAAGTAGAGCCGCGAGCACACTGGGTAAAAATGGATGTCAGTTCACGCTCAGAAGTGGCCGCAGCCTTTACCCAAGCCGTGAAGCGATTCGGCGGACTCGATGTCGTTGTCGTCAATGCGGGAATCTTTCCGAAGAGTCATGCCATTGAAGATATTCCCTTGGAAGACTGGGAAAAATGTTTGCGAATTAATCTCGATGGCTCGCTTCACACGGTCGCCGAAGGCTTAAGATGGATGAAGGCACAGAAGCTCGGTGGCGACATTGTTTTTATCGCTTCGAAAAACGCGACCGCACCCGGAAAAAAAGCCGCGGCTTATAGCGTCGCCAAAGCAGGACAAACGCAACTAGCCCGTGTTTGCGCACTGGAAGCAGGGGAATTTGGTATTCGAGTGAATTCCCTTCACCCGCACCTTGTTTTGGATACCGGAATCTGGAGTGAGGAAGTCATTGCCGAAAGGGCCAAGGCCTATAACCTCACGCCGCAAGAATACCGAACGAACAACCTCCTTCGAACCGAGATCAGTAGCCAAAACGTAGCGCAAGCAGTTTTTGCGCTGGTGAATGGTTCTTTTAGCAAAACCACCGGCAGCCAAATCCCCTTGGACGGTGGTAGCGACCGTACTCTCTAGAATACACTTTCTTCTCCTGGCTCTGCCCTTGCAATCAACTAGCGAAACCCGATTTAGGCCGCCCAAACGGGTTTAAAAAACTGTAGCTCAAGCTGGGGCGGAAAGAAGAGTGGAAGCGAATGCGCCTCTGGGTAAGTTTAGTTGTCGTAGTCTTAGTCGTAGGTTGTGGCAAAAATCGCCCGATGCCAGGAACCTGGCCGGCGCAAATCACGTCTCACACAGGCTTTACCGACGAACAGTGGAATAAGATCCAAGGTGCGGTGGACTACATGAATACGGGCGCTGGCAAAAAGCTCATTTATGATGAGGGCGAGCAGGGTGGGATTTACCCTATCTATTTCAAGCTCGTCGAAAACGGCACCGACCATGCCACCCGCGCAGGGCTTGCAATTTTTGATTCGGAGACCTGCACCATCGAAGTGTCCACTCTCGTCTTCATGGCAGGGAACCAAGACACGCTCATTCCTGTGATTAACCACGAGCTCGGCCATTGCGCGGGCTTGGAACACGATCCGCAAGTCGGACAAATCATGTATCAGTCCGCAACCAATCTAAAGGCCTACACGAGAGACGCCTTCAGCAAATTTTTTACCAGAGTAGAACAGAATATCGGAATGTGATGACCACACCCTTTAAGATTTGCCGATGTTGAGGGCGAGGGTGAAGACGACGCTTTGGAGTTTGGAAACGTTGGGAAGGAAGTAACCGAGCCCTAGTGAAAGCTTCACGACGTTGTTGATGGGAATATCGGCGTTTATACTGGGAAGAAAAAGGAAGAACCCGCCGGAGGCAAGCTTTTCCACCGTGCGCGAAGATTGGGTCTCATCCGTAATTTTCGCAATGGCGTAACCCCCGCCCCCGATGATGAGCCGTATATTGAGCCAATTCGTTAGAGTGTACTCCCCCAAAATTCCGCCATAACCCATCCCGAATTCAATATTCTGCGAAGGATTCCACAAAAACCCAGCCCCCCCGGACCCGCCCAATTTGAAATTGCGAGAGGCTAATCCCACTCCGCTTCCGCCCAACACCAAAGGGCTTCCTTTGAGATTGGCATCAAACTCGGAAACGGGAGTGCCGTGTAATGAGATGAATGGGCCGCCCTTTCCCGAGGCAGAGGTCTCCGCTTTTGCCTGGATCAAAGACCAGGTCAAACCGAGAAGGCAGATCAACCCCCAAAAGTTTCGATTGAACATGAGTTTTTATTATACCGTAATGCGGCCCACAGCGTGGGGAGTCCCCTCGACCCGTCCGGCTGGGGTTATCTCCATGAATTGCGCCTTGCGTTGCAAATCCTTAATTGTCTCAGCCCCACAATAGGTCATTCCAGATCGGATCCCGCCCATGAGATCTTGAATCACATCTTTCATGGGACCCCGGCAGAGAACGTCGATCGCAACACCTTCGGCCGTCTTCCACTCGGACATCCCCCCCATGTAATCCTCTTGAGCTTCCTTCGAGGCCATTCCTCGAAACCTCTTGTAGGCGACACTCTTCCCGTCCGGCCCTTTTTTCTCAATCGCCTGACCAGGAGTTTCATCCGTGCCGGCAAGAATTCCACCCAGCATCACAAAATCTGCACCCGCAGCGAGAGCCTTTACCGCATCTGCCGGCATGCGCGTTCCTCCATCGGAAATGAGCATGCGATCCACTTTTCGACAATCTTGCAATGCCGAGAGCTGGGGCACACCGAATCCAGTCTTGATTCTTGTCGTACAAACAGAGCCGGATCCTATTCCCACTTTGATTACGTCCGCGCCCGCTGCCGCAAGATAGTCCGCACCCGCATAAGTCGCCACATTACCCGCGATAATAAGAATGTTTTCCTGGTGAAGCTCTCTCAGTGCTCGAATGGAGCGGTTCACTTCTTTCGAGTGTCCGTGGGCCACGTCGACACAAATGATGGAAGCTCCCGCAGAAATCAAAGCCTCCGCCCTCGTCAGGCCGTCTTTTCCGAGACCAATGGAGATTCCCACCTGCTTTTTGTGAGAAAGTTTCTTGAACATCGCCACGTTTTCCTCAACGGTCAGAAAGCGGTGCAAAATGGCCATCCCCCCCATTCCGGTGAGAGCCTCCGCCATCTTGTCTTCAGTGATGGTGTCCATGTTGGAGCTTATTAAAGGAATGGAGAATTTATGGCCCTTGATTTCAACATCCGTAGTGACGTTCTGTCGGGACTTGATGCCGTTGTAACCCGGCACGAGAAGCACATCATCAAAGGTCAAACCGCGAATATTGCTAAACACCCATCCTCCGTCTTTGATTCAGTAGAATCGAAACATTACATTGAAATTGACCATGAAGGCAAAATGGTTACCAACATACCCTGGCCGAAGCTGACCGCGGAGAGTAACCAGATCATCGAGCTCCGTTGCCAGCGCAGCATCCACGAATGCCACCAGGTTTGTAGAGGGAAAACCTGGAATCTCGTGAGCAAATCCTGCGCCAGCAAGAGCACCTAGGTGAATCGCAAGATTCTCCGCACCTAAACAACGCCATTCGTACCAGAAGCTTGCAAGTAAGTTCAGCAAAGTACCCTGCGGAAAGAGAGTGAAATCCATTTCGGGTCCCCAATAGAATTTCATCGCCGGATTCGGAGCATAGCCAAATTGGCCTCCCGTGATGAGACCGGCACCGGAAACGGCGTTCACGCCTAAAAAGTTTACGAGCTTAAATCTCGAAATTCGACCCACTGGTGTTTCCGCCAAGCCCCGTTGGTATTGCGGTTTACTTTGCCGCTCCACTAGGACGGGCGGGGGGGGCGGGGGCAAAACAACACGGCGGGCTTTTCGTTTCTGGGCAGCGGAAAGCGAGACACAAAAACATAAAACTAGGAATGAAAGGGTGCGCATCACTTTAGGAGAGCCTTCATGTCTTGTGCTTGAGCCTCAATCACAGCCTCTTCCATCTTTCCCTTGTACAACATGCGAATGAGGCCAGATTTGGTGAGCTCGTCTATTTCCATGACGTCCGTTAGTACGACTATCGATCTTTGGCCATCGGGAAACACTTCATAGATTCTGATCGAAGAATCTAGATAGTGGTTGGAGTAGACGTGGATTTCGAAAAAAACCCACCGCCCTTCTAACTTGAACTCGAAGGCTTCCGCCACGCGCCAAATCGGCTGCATTTTGTCCGGGGCAAGATTTACAACCTCTTGTTTCATGAAGCTTGTTTGAAAGTCGGTGGGCGGGCCTTCCCCCGTCCAAAACTGCCCGGAAAAATATTTCCCTAATTCGGGATAACGCAATGAAAAGAAATTGAACGACTCAAGCATCTTCTTCACATACTCGACGTCATCTGTACGATCCTCGTAACCCAAGAGCTCTCGCTTCTTATGATAGTTATCGAGCCGTTTGTTCAAAAGATCCTGAAACGTCTTTAGTTTGTTGGAGGCCCCCTCCATCACTTTCTTTTCGAGTGTGGTGTGCATCTTCATGAGGCATTTATTTTCCTTGCACTCGTTGATGGCTTCCAATTGCTTCCCCGTTCTGATGGGCTCAGGCAAATCGAGATTGATCACCCCCTTATTTGACGTGTTGAAGTGACTCGGCAGAGGAAGCTTTCCATTTTTCAGATAAACTCGCACCCATTCCGCTAAATCCGCGACAGGGACCTGAACAGCGGCCCCTGTTTGCGCGATCAGAAAAGGATAGTTGAAATCGGTATAGCGAATGCTGTCCCGATCTCTCAACTTATCCAAAAAGGTGCGGTTTGGATCAATAGAAGCGCGATCACTCGCCATAGAAGGAAACAGCACAAGAAAAAAGAGCGAAAGAATATTCATGTTGTGATCAAACAGTGCGGGACTGGGGCTCGTACTCAAACATACTCAAGTACATTTGGGCCGATTTATTTTCAGGATCTAAAGAAAGGGCTTCTTGCCATTCTCGGTAAGCTTCCCTGAGTTTTTGCTGGGAATGAAATAAGATGCCTAACTGAATCCGGGCATCCACACACTTGGGATGTTTCTCGATGGCTTTCTTTAAAAAATTCAAAGCCCCTTCTTTATCTCCCGATTTCGCGAGGCACTTGGCCATATGGACGGAATAAGAAACGTTGTCCGGCTCAAGATTGAGAGCCTTTGCAAATTCATGGTGCGCTTCTTGAAAACGTTCAAAGCGGGTGTAAAGAAGTCCTAGCTCATAATGGCGCTGAGAAAGGCTTGCGTTAATACGCGGATCAAATCCCGGTAGCGTACGATCGAGGCGTTTTTTCGCCTTGTAGAAAACGGCGGCCCCTTCTCGGTACTTCCCCACATCATTGTAAAGGCTGCTCAAAGCGATTGCCGCTTCCGTATGAAAGGGATCCAAGTTCAATGCACGCTCGAAGGAAAGGATCGATTTTTTAAACTTTCCTTTTTTCGAATAAACATAGCCCAGCAGGTGAAAAGCATCGGGAACCTGATTGTTCATCAGAATGGCCTGCTCGAGAGTCTTTTCTGCGGAGGTCAGACTATTGCGGGCAATGTCTTCTCGCGCCATGCGCAAGAGGTCGTCTACAGAAGGAGCGCGAGAATCCATAAGAGTGATTATAGCCTACCTGTCCGACTCAAACCCTACAATCAGGCACTAGTTTCTCTTGTTCATTTCGCCCATTAGAGAATTCGCCTCACTGCGCCAACCACTCTGTGGGTATGCCTTAAGTAGGCGGCCAAAGGCATCGCGCGCATTATTGAACATGCGGGTTTGAAAATAGGAAAACCCCAGTCGATAAAGCGCCTCTTCTTCATAGCCCAGGTTGGGATAGTCCTGGAGCAAAGCCGCATAGCGATAGGAGGCGGATAAATAATGCCGGCGACGGAAATAGAAGTCCGCGACATAACTCTCATGCTCCGCAAGCCTTTTGCGGGCATCGAGAATGTATTCCTTGGCTTTCGCCGAGTAAGTAGAAGTGGGATAGCGTTCTTCCAATACTTGGAAGGACTCAATCGCTTTGTAGGCAGCACTCAAATCCCGCGCGCTATTTTCCGGAATCTCCTTGTAGTAAGACATCGCTAGCTTGTACTGAACGTAGTCCACTTTCGCGTGGGTCGGGTGGAGCTCCTTAAATATCTCGTAAGCGCTTTCCGCTTCTAGATAGTTTTCCTGCTCGAAATAAGAATCCGCAATCCTTAGCTCCGCATCCACGGCCCGCGTGCTGTAGGGATATCTGTTTTTCAAATCCCGGTATTTTTCGATGGCAATAAGGAAGCGCTCATCCTTGAAAGCCTCCTCGGCTTCTTCAAACAAGGCGTCCGGACTCTCCTTGGTCGTTTCCGTATGGCTACAATGGGTGGTCAAAATTAGGGCAAATGCCCACCCTACGAAAGTCCAACCAAGGTTTCTAAGGCGTTGAGATTGCATAAAATATCTCTTATAAAACGACACCTTACCACAGACAAGAGGATCCGTACATTTTTCAGTAAAGCACCGCGTTAATCAGCCGATAAGTAGACTGTGACCGCTACTCAATGCGTTAAACGCATCGGGTAAAGCAAACCGGATCGGAGTGAAAATGAAGAAGCAGACTTCATGGGTGAACGACGTAGAAGAACTCGTTGAGGACACTACCTTGGCCGAAGCCTCGCAAAAGATTTGGGACAAGTTCGACCAGGCGATGAATCAACTCGATGAAGGAAGCCAAAGAGTCTTGAAAACTTTTTTCGATGGGCAAAGCCTAGAAGAACTTTCAAATAGCATGCAGCTCTCTAAAGGCGAGCTCGAAAAACTCCTGAGCCGAGCGCGCCGTCAACTCGTTGAGAACCTACGACAGGGCTTTCAAGTGAGGCAGTAATTATGAGTGACTTAAATTCTCCCGATTTAATGGATCAGCTTGAACAATTTCTGGAGGAAACTTACGCGGTTCAGTGTGCCTTCGCGGAATATCCTTTGGAAAAGGTTGGTCACATGCTTGAAGACGCACGAGAGAGCTTCGAAAATGTTGAGGAGCCATCGCCCGAGTTTCTCACGGAGAAAGCGAGTTACGAGCGCTGCGTGGAAATTTATTGCAATCTTCTCATGGCCATCGAATCGCTTAACAAACCGATGCCCGATGAAACCTTGGGCGAGCTGAGCGGAAGGCAGCAGCGCACGCAAGTTTTTCAATCCCCTTCCATGAAAAAGGATAAAGCCATTCCCACGCCACCCCCTTTGATGAATAGGATCATCCCCCCCGCCTTAAAATTGAACGAGCCCGAGGAAGAAATTGAGGTTTCCACTGAAGAAGATCCCTTGGAAGGAATGGGTTTAGATACTCCACCCGAAATGTTGGGAGGACTAAATGAAAACGATGAAGCTCCAGCTTCCCCGCAAGAGGCCGGGGGCGACATATGGGCGGTGACACCCGTAGCACCCGCTCCGAATCCCGAAGAGAGATTAGAGGAGCTACCGGAGATAAGCATTTCCGCAATGACCGAGGAGCTGGATCCTCCTTTAGTCCCGCAAAATAAGAAGACACTTTTTGAAGAAGAGGCAGCTCCCGCCCCCTCGGCGATCTTAGAGGAGCCCGCAATTGAGGAGTGGAAAGAAAAACCGCTCGCGGCATCTACGCCGAGCCACACTTTCCCCCCCGCACCGACGGCGCTCATCAGTAACCTCGCGCAAGACTATTGGCAGCAGGCCGAGTTTTTCAGAGGGCAACTGAAAGCAGGAACGTGGCCGCTGCCTCAGCCTCTTCTCATTAAGCTCATCGGGCAAAGCCTTTGCTTCTCGCTAGAAAGTGAAGTGGGCGAGAGGCTCTTTGGAGCTCTTAAAGTCTTTTGGATGAAAAGAGAATCCGCAATCCGGACCCTATTGGACAACGGAAATCGAAAGTTTGAGCTTCACCCCACACTGAAGAAGGCAATCGATCACGCAGCGGAGGAGCACACCGAATGGCTCCTAGAGGGAAAATTTCCTCATGCAGCTGTTTTGAGCTCTCTTCGCTATATGATTGCGACACTTCAGCCGGACAAGTTCGAGCCGTCTTTACTCGAAGGGGGGATCTTCATTTTCTTCTTCGGTCAAAATGGATCCGCAGACGTTTTTCCACTGCAAAACATGCTGGGAGTTTCAGGGCTCGACTTCAATCACGCAACGGAGTTCTTTTTTCGGCTCTCCCGATTGCATCGTCTGAAAAATAAATTCTTGAGTCCCACTGGCGTGCTCGAGCTAGGCCAGCTCCTGATCCTCGAGCAGGACTTCGAGACAGTTGTACGTTTAATGGAGTCCCTGCAAATAGATCCTGGCGTATTAAAGGAAGTTGCCTAATAGAAGTCACGGGGAATGCATGGGAATGTATAAACCATCCGGTCGCAAGCGAACGCGATCCCTACACGACACGCTTAACGAGGCGGAGCACGATCATTTTCTAGACTGCCCGAATGCCGACGTGAAACTACGAGCAGCGGCGCTGCTTCTCGACGTTATCCTTTGTTTT
>JAHFAF010000126.1 GCA_023250715.1 Pseudobdellovibrionaceae bacterium
CGCGAAAGTGTGGAGAAGAGAACCTATTTTGAGAGCGGTTCCTTGTGTCCCTTTACCCGAGGGGCTGCCATCTCGCTATCGATTGCGGCGAGCCCCCCAACCGCATTGCCTCTCTACATTGGAAGCGATTGCGCGAGCGCTGGGAATCCTCGAGGGCAAAGCAATTGAAACAGCTCTTCTTCGAGTGTTCGACGATATGGTCGCGCGTACTTTAATCACGCGCTCCCCCGACAGCCGCCGGGGGCCAATCGATTATTTCAACCGCTTGTAAAACGGATCCTTGGCGATCGTCTCCTCGACCGATTTTTCCTTTTCTTTCTTTTCACTCTCTCGTGCGGCAATCGAAGCTAGATCCTTCTTTCGTTGCTCGCCCTGCAATTGGAGATCGATGAGGCTTTCAAGCGCCAATTGTTGGACCTTTTCAATATCCATGGCTTTCACACTGGGTTTAGAGAAAGGAGCGTCCGGATCGGAAATAGAAATGGTGGCATTTTTGTCATTAAGTTTTGTACGAGCCGATGCGCTGAGTTGATCAGAAAACCTAAAACTGAAAGACAAGGAATACCCTGGGCATATGTTCGCAATCTTGGCGAACCTCTCGTTCTGTATTTCTAGAACCAATTCAGGAGTTCCCCTGCCGAGCGAGGTCAATTCGCCAAGCACCTGTTGTATCTGTGGATCCTTGTCCGCCAGGTCCAGAAGATGATCCATTGCGGATGCCATGCAACGATTTTCTCGCACTCCGACAAGGGCTTTTTTCCCTTCGGGGGTACCGGCGTTTTTAAATTCACGATCCACCATTACGAAGGCGAGTACCTTCATTTGAATGGTTTCCGATTCATGGTGCTTTTCTTCACCCTGCGCGCCTTGTCCCTCGATATGAGTCACTACCTTAGGTAAATCACCCGGTACGACGGCAGGGACGAGTTGAAAGTTCTTTTTGGGCGGTTCCGCATGGGAGAGAACAGAAAAATTCAAACAAGCAAGTAGCACCACTAGCTTTTGCATCCAGGCCTTCCTTCCAGAAAATGGGTCGGAGGGGTTAAGTGCACTGGCGGTGCCAACTGGTATTGTCCGCGGGTCAGCGTCGTAAATCGTCAGATTAGCGACGGTAAAATCACCGTGAGAGTATTCTCCCCTCGGTATTCCAGTCGAATACATGCACGAAAGGGTGACAATTTAGGAATACGTTTACGAATGAGTCACTTTAGGAAAACGGAAACAGGTTTCGCGACAAATTTCTTCATTGCGCTGCGCGAAATATTGTTTTTTCGCTGGCCTCTCAATTGCTTTTTCACAATTCCCTGACAGGAAGGCCAATGCTGACTCAACTGACTCTTCTCTCCACTTCCGGAGGTCGATAGAGAGAGAAAAAAGCTGGGGCGTAGTCCTTTAGCCCCGGCGCCTTCTCTAATAGACAATGTCATTGCGAGCGCAGGCGAAGCAATCTTAGCTACTTTGATGAAGACTCTATTTATTCCAGAATTTCCAGAACAGTTCGGCGGCCGAGCTTGGTCGAGACGCCGGCAAGGATGGTGCGAAGCGATCGGGCGTTGTTCCCTTCACGGCCAATAATTTTGCCCAGGTCTTCTTTGGCGACTCTAAGCTCAATCACGGTGGTCTGTTCCCCCACGACTTCGGTTACGACGACGTCGTCGGGATTATCCACTAACGCTTTGGCCATCACTTCTACAAGATTTCTCAGTTCGTCCATGTGTTTTAAGCCCCTGCTACTATGCTATCTTTATCTAAGAAAGATGCCATCCCGACGGGGGAATGCCAATCATAAATCAAGAGAGGAAGCTCTTCACACTGGACCGGGCCGCTCTATTGCTTTTGGCCCTAACTCCGCTCGTCGTTAACCCCTGGCTTTCTGATCCCTTCGGCCTTCCGCAGCGGGTTGTTTTCCACTTTGGAGTAGCTCTATTGTGCCTGGTTTCATTCGTTCGGAACCTAAACCGGCCCATCGCCCTTCCCAGATGGCTTTGCCTTTTTGGGACAATGGCACTTCTTGGAATCGCGGTTTCCACCATTCAATCCAGGAACCCTTGGGAAGTCCTGCCCCAAGCCGGGACTTGGATTCTCCTCTTTCCATGGCTCGGCCTCTTGCGTCCTACTTCTTTGGAAAAACGAGGGGTAAGGAACCTGCTTCTCGTTGGGGTGCTCCAGGTGATTCTCGGTGTAATGGAAATCTCCTTTCTTCCGGGCCCCTTTCGTGTGGAATCTTTTCCCACCCGTTTTAAGTTCTTTGGGACCCTCGGAAACCCTCAATACGTTGCGATTTTTCTGGGGATGCTTTCCTTTTTTCTCATTTATCCGGGAGCCCTTCTCCTATCTCGACGCGTTCGCTTATTCCTTGGGATTGCCTTTACGGTGGGGTTTCTCATTGCAGGATCGCAAACCGTGGCTTTGGCACTCTTCGGGACGGTTCTCGTCATGGGAATCCTGACAAGGCGGCGTTCCGTCCTTTGGGTTTCTCTCTTTGCCCTTGTCGCCCTCCTGGTGTTTTTCTACCCCCACTCCCACACCATTCGAGGGAGATGGCTCATCAATCAGATTGCCTGGAAAGTGGGCGGGGAAGCCTTCGGAATGGGTGTGGGGCTAGATCATTTTCAGCACTATTTTCTAGAGACTCAGAGGGCGCTTTTCAACTCGGGCGCATTTGACGCCTTCAAGCAGAACGCCGCCTTCACGCGCCGGGCGCACAATGAGTACCTGGATTTTTACGTGGAAGGGGGAATTCTACTCTTTAGCGCGTTTTTGATTCTTCTCGTTGTGCTAGCAAAAGGGATCTGGAGAACTCGCCAAACTCCTAATGCGAATTCTGCGATCGTTCTCTTTACTCTTTTGGTCTCATGGGCTGCGTTTCCCTTTCATATAATAGCGACACTCTTGGTCTTCGCCGTCGCTGCTCTTTCATTGCTCGAAACAGGACCGCAAAGGACAATTTCAATTCCTAGAGAAGCCATTGCCCTCCCATTCGCGATTTTCGTTGGAGTGCTCCTCACTCAGGATGCCACTTCCGTCTTGGCGTCTTTTCACGGTAGTCGCGCGCACGATTTCGCTGTGAATGGGAAGGTTGAGGCTGCCAAGGGAGAGGCACTTCGGGCGCTGCACGCCGACCCCGAGAGTCTGGAATGGAAACTTTTGCTTGCTCGTCTGAATTACCGCCTTTTCCTGCCAGAAAAATCCTTGGCCTTGCTAGATGAAATGGACGCCTTGGAGACTTCGGTGGATTCTCTGAAGCTTCGAGGAGTGATCCTAATCGATCGAAAAGAGTACGCAGCCGCGCAAAGAGTTTATCGCATCTTGAATGAAGCCATTCCGTGGCAAATCACCTCGCCCTACCATTTGGGAGAAATTTACCTCGCTCAAGGGTTTCGTGAAGAAGCGAAAAAAGAATTTCAGGAGGCGCTTCGAAGAAGGCCTACCAATTTGAAAGCGATCTTAGACCAAGCTACCGCCGAAAAACGTATCGCCCAGCTCGAGATTACTGTGCCTGTTCCTCGGATGCTGGGGCCGGTGCATTCGCCTGATTGAGAATGGACTGGGCTCTTTCCCGAATTGTCGCATCGGGATTTTTGAGGCAGGCTTTGAGAAACTCCTGACCCATTCCCACTTTTTCCTTTTCATCCCCCATGACAGCAACTTTAAACCCTTCAGCCACTTTCGCGGAGGGCTCAGTGCTCGTCGAATCACTGAAAGTCTCGAACGCCATGAAGAGCTGATCGGAATAATAACCCAACTTATCCGGGTGAACCCATCCAGTTTTTTCCTTGAAGGTCACCTTTTCCCAGCTGATAGGAACGCCCTCTTGTTTGAGTACTACGAAGGCGATGTGATTCGCGACGTCGCAGGAGTTTAAAATCGTTACGACGGCGGATTTCGCATCGCCTGGCTTTTCGTAAACAGGGGTATTGTCGTAGAGCGCAACAATACCGTGGGGTGGAACTGCCGTTTCAACTCCCAGGGTGGGTGCCGTTTCCGGGATGGCAGTCACCTGCTCCGGTTCGGTCGAAATCCCCGTTTGTTGGTGAAAGTAATAAGCCCCCGCCCCAGCTGCAGCCGCGACTACGATAAGCCCGACAATGAGTACAAACTTCTTGGATGATGGATTCATAAGCTCCCCTAAAGAGCTCACATCATACAATTACTTTAAGGCGAAATGAACAGGTGTTATCGTTTCTACATTCCCATGCCCTCACGTTTCCAAAAATCTAACGACTTGATAGAGGGTATGATCATCGGGGGAAATCTCCTCTTTCTCGCTGTCGTCATTGGTTGGGATTGGCCGATGTGGTGGGTCAATATCAATTACGAGAAGGGCGCACTTACTTGGTTTTCTTCGATTCAATTGTGGACGATAGCGATCGTTTCTCTTCATCTCGCTCTACGTCATCAAGCGAGAATCTGGTATGCGATGGCGTTTGGTTTCTTTCTTTTCTCTTTCGACGAACGCTTTCAGTTTCATGAAAGACTGCGCGACCTTTTTCTGAAACCCCACGGGATTGGGACTCACTTGCCGGGAATCCATCCAGGGGATTTTCTTCTGCTTGTTGTAGCCGGTGTCGGCTTAGGATTATCGAAGTTCCTTTGGAAAGAGCTAGAGAAAAAGGGCCGCGTTTTTTTTGCCATCGGGGTTTCAGTCGCGTTGGTCTCGGTTCTGCTCGATGCGCTGGATATCTCGATAAATAATGAAACGCTGCGTGCCCTCCAATTTACCGAGGAAATTCTCGAAACTTTTGCCCAGATGTTCTTCTTACTCGCTTTTTCCAGCCAAGTTTGGAGGGAAGCGAAATGAAGATTGCGGTAATGGCGGCGAAGGGGAGTAGGTCTTTCACCGAATCTCAAAGGCAATGTTTGGAGTCCTTGGGCGAAGTGAAATATATCGAAGCCTTTCGTCCTTTAGCACGTGCGGATTTTATTTCCGCTCTTCATGGGGCTGCTCTTGTGGGCCTGACTCCGAGAGGAACTCCTCCCCTTGACGTGGTACTTTTGAAGAGTCTCCCGTCATTAAAGGCGGTTGTCATTCCCACGACCGGATCGGAATGGATCGATACTGCCTGTTTGGAAAAGGCAGGGATTCGTTGGGAGAACGTTCCCGGTTTTTCCACCGATAGTACTGCGGAATTTACCATTGGGTTGATGCTCTCGGTAGTTCGAAAGATTCCATTAGCCATTCAGAGATCGAGAGACGGGGGGAGAACCGACACTCTCATCGGCCGTGAGCTAAAAGGCCAAACATTGGGTGTAATCGGGTGGGGAAATATCGGGAGCCGCGTTGGAGAACTGGCTCGAGCTTTTGGAATGAGGGTGATGGCTCATGACATTCTCCCCTCCTTTCAAAACTTAGACTCCGTCCTAAAGGAAAGTGATATCGTGAGTCTCCATGTCCCGCTAAACGTCCAGACTAAGGGGCTCTTCACGATAGAAAGGCTCTCTCAGATGAAGGGAGCCATCCTGCTCAATACGGCCCGTCCCGGACTCATTGATTCGAACGTATTGCTCGAAGCTCTCCAGCGCAATTTTATTTCTGGCTATGCCTTCGACTATGGGTACCTTCACCCTGAAGATATTCAATCCCTCCTTCGGCATCCCAAAATAGTCGCGGTTCCCCACATTAGCTGGTACACGCGCGAAGCGGTCGCAAGGGAAAGTGAAGGTTGGGTGGAAAAGATCCTGGAAGTGGGAAAAGAATTAATCTCCCTTGCGTCGGCTGCCCAGGATCATGGCAAGGACTCCGCCCAGAGATCCGCTAAGTGTGCTGACAAAAAGGTGATCGTAAAATCTAGTGGAAAAGAAAAGCCCGTAAATGACGAGAACCGCGAACGGGCAGAGTAAGAAAGAGGCTCCAAGGCTGACCAAAGCCCCCACGCTATAACCCAAAAAGACTTTCGGCCAATTATCCGCGACGGAAAGAAAGGCGCGAGCAAAGGAAGCGCCAATAAGGCCCGCGGTCCCTCCCCCGATAGCCGCGGAGACGGGAAGAAAAAACATTACGACTGCACTCGACTGAGCGGGGTAGAGCAGGGGATTTCTTGCAGCAAGGGTGCAAAGGACCACGGAAAGGGCAATTCCCCAAGCAGCATCTTTTTCATGTAGAATCGGGCCGTCGAATTCGTAGCGAAAGATTGCCGCTTTCTCTCGTGCTCGAACAGGTTTCGGTTTGGGAACCGCGGCCTTCTCCCCCGGGGAAGAAATCTGTCTTTGGCGAAGGGAGTCCTGAAATGCCGCGTATTTTAAGCTGTACTCCGCGCGCGCCTTCGGGTCGGAGAGGACTTCATAGGCAACGGAGATCTCTTTGAACTTTTCTTCAGCTTTGGGGTCGTTCGGATTCCTATCCGGGTGGAATTGAAGAACTAGCCTTCTATAAGCAGAGCGAATCTCATTTTCATTGGCGACGGGGGAGACTCCGAATAAAGCGAAGTAATCTTGAAAGGCCATTGTAGGGATATTTTCTCACGCTGGCTGTAGGGCTGGGAAGGGGGAGGAAACAGGGCCGGGGCTTACGGCCGGAGCCCCTCCCAAAGATTCGACGGCTTGGATGCCGCTCTTATCCATGACGACACGGAATGCATCCAGCCAGGCTGCGGAAGAGGCTTTTCGTATCGGCCAAAGCCCGCCCGGGGAGGTGTATTTATCTCGCTGGGTCTTTAAGACAAGCAGAAAATGATATACGCGGTGGGCCCGGCGGCGCGCCAGTTCCCCATCGGGAGATAAGAGGTTCAAGTCTTTGTAAGGATCATCGAGATGTTTTAGGTACCGCTCCAAATTCACCCGCAAGGATTCTTGCACGGCCCATCGATGGACCCCGCCCGCATCGGGTTTTACAGAAATTTGTTGCGCATGGTGGAGCACCTCTTCGGCGATGTGCCCTTCGGCATGGGAGAGCCAATAATGATTTCGAAATTCCCGAATCTGCGCCGGTAGATCATTGGGCTTGCACTGGCGGAACCATTCTCGGATTCGGCCTATGGATTGTTCCCGAGCGGTGAGTTCTTGCTCCACATCGGCGAGGTATTTTGTGGCCTTTTGCGCAAGCAAATTCCTGGCACCTTCTTTAATCCGATCCTTCAAGACGTAAGCCGCAACTCCAAGAGAGATAAGTGAGACGCCGCCAAAGCCCACTTGAGTCATCTGTGGGTTTTGAAATTGCTGAAAATAGGCAGCCCATATCGCCGCAAAAGCGGCACCGGTCGCCGCCGCCGGCTCTTTGAATCTTTGCACCATCTGACGTCGGGAAACTTCCAGAAAAAGATTCGCATGAAAAAACTTTTTTAGCTGGCCCGCGCGAACAAGGTGGAGCTCGCGCTGCTTTTCGTCATGGAGTAGCTCCGGGCGTCCCCAACGGGAGGCCGATTGGGAAATTTTTCTCAAATGCGACTGAAGTTCTCCTCCTACACCTACCGAGCTCAGCTCCGCGAGATAATGGAGGTAGAGATCCGCGACATACTCGGAAAGGAGCGAGAGATATGGCAGGGCCCGTGCCCGTTCGGTCTCGAGGCTTGTCAAAATTCCTTCGAGCTCTTGTGCAGTCTCAGAAATATCCGCCGAAAGAATACTCGGCGGCTCGGGAGCCCCGGCGAGAGATCGCGCAAGAAAGAGACGTTGTTTGTGCGAGGACTGCTGTGCTTTTACGTTCTCGACGATAAGCGATCCCAATCTCTGAATTTGCCCTACCATCTCCTCTGGGGGGCTAATCGACGAGCTCACCATGAATTCTTCACATTCCTCGCGAATTCGCCGGAGCGATCCCAGGTGCTGCGCTTCTTTCGGAAGGCGTAAACGAATTCTAGAGTCAAAATCTTGGATAAGATCGCGCTTCTCACACGCGTTCAGCTTCACCGTGGCAGGAAGGAATAGATAAAGCTCCGTTCGCCCATGCAAGCCTTGCTGATCGGATTCCATGGCGAATTTAATTTCTAGGTTGTGGTGATCGTGGCGGGAAATCTGAAAATGAATACCTTCGGGCTTTTCGTTCACGTGGAAATTTTAGTGTACACTATATTTCCTAGGAGAACACCATGCGCAAATTCATTCACTGGACCCTGTCGACGCTTTGTGTTGGTTTACTCACCTCGAACGCCGCTCTGGCAAAGGCGAAGAAGCCCTTGCCGAAACCGGCACCACCCGAGACTAGCTCCACGGAAACTGAAAACAAAACAAAAGGCTCCGTCTCGGACGAGGATAAAAAAGGCGAACCGCCGCCTCCCGCGACCGATTCGAACTCGGGAGTCCCTTCCGGCGGCGGAGGTTGGTGAAAGATTGGCAGAATGAATTTCGAAGAGAGCCTCTACTGACTCTTAGGGCTCTCGGCTCCCAAGGCGATTGGGTCCCCTTTCAATGGGAAGGTTCTTCTTGTCTGCTTCTCAACGATCCGGATCTTGTCGAAGAGGTTCTTCTCCACGAGCAGCGCAGTTTCGAGCGCAGTGGGGGCCCTGCACGTCTTCAACGCCTTCTCGGCAATGGGCTACTTCGAAGCCGCGACGATAAACATTTACGCCAGCGCCGGTTGAGCCAACCTGCTTTTCTCCCCAAGGCAATCGATCGTTACTCAAAGTTAATGGCTAGAGAGTCGGAAGCCGCCTGCCGAACTTGGAAGCCCCGTCTTGATTTTCACCAGGAATGCCTGAGGCTCACCCTTTCCATCGCCACTCGCTGTTTTTTCGGCCTAGATTTAAGCAAGGAGACAAGTGCCGCGAACACAGCGATTCAAAGCTTGCCGCCGGGGCGAACAGGTTTGGACGAGAAATTAAGAAAATGGAAGTTCGACCGGGCACTAAAGAGGCTCGATAGGACTCTTTATCGTCTTATTGATTCCGATAGCCTGGATCCAGATACACTTCTCCATTCTCTAAGGGCTACAAGAGATCTCGAGACGGATGGTACGGGAATGAACCGCGAAGAACTAAGGGACGAGCTCATGACTCTCCTAATCGCGGGCCATGAAACCACGGCGAGCGCCTTGTCTTGGGCAGGTTATCTCGCCGCGAAATTTCCGCAGGTGCAGTCTCCTGAAAACGCTCGAGGAATTTTCGCTGAAGCACTTCGCCTCTACCCGCCGGCTTGGATTCTCCTAAGACGAGCCCTTCGAGCGGTGACACTTTCAAGAAAGAAGGTTTCTGCCGGCACTTTCGTCGTGATCAGCCCTTATCTTTTGGGAAGAGACGCTAGGCTCTTCCCCGATCCCGAGCGCTGCGATCCTTTTCGAAAAAGAGAAAAGGGATTCTTGCCCTTTGGTTTAGGGAATCGGCGCTGTCTGGGCGAAAGTTTTGCTTGGAAAGAGGGAGAAGTTATTTTGTCGACGATTCTCTCGCACTTTACCTTGAGTTTGAGAGACGGGTCGTCTATCCACGAGGAGGCCGCTTTCACTTTGCGCCCTCGGGGCGGAATGCCGCTTCAATTGCATGAGCGAGAAAAAGAAAAAATTCTTGGAGAGATTGGGTTGGCTGATCGTGGCCTTGGTCGTCCTTCCCACGTTGATCCAAAGGACGGGCAGAACCGATTTGGGCCTCTTGCGTGAAGCGGCTTTTCGACTCCGGCACCACGAAGTGGTTTACGATCTGGCTCAACCCAACGAACACACCAAGCCTCCCCTTGCGACTCTAGTCGCCCTCATTCTGACGGTTGTCCCGCAATGGTTCCAGGAGCGGGGATTCGACCTTCTCAATATCCTCGCCTTTCTGGCTTGGGGGAGGCGCTATGCTCTAAGTCGGAGACATCTGCTGGTAGGGGTTTTATTTACTTTAAATGCTTGGAATGCGGAAATTCGTTTGGGGCAGTACAACCTCTTTACGCTTTGGGGAATCCTTTGGGCGGCGGAAGGAACGAGCCCTCTTCGGGGGGGCGGGCTTGCTCTGGCCCTTTTGTTCAAGCCGGTAAACTTGGTCTTTCTCCCTTGGGTCGCCTGCCATGGGGAAAACCGACGACAGCTCCTTCTTTCGACGGCGGCTGCTTTTGCGGGTCTAGCTCTTCTATATATAGGCCTCTTTGGTACCGTCGTTTTTTGGAATGACCACCTCACCTGGTGGCGGTTCATTCCCACCTCGGTGAATAAGCATCTATTGAGGGACGATAACTACGGCCTGCCGAGCCTATTTGCCCAATTTGGGGTTAATCAGCTCCAAAACCTGTGGTTATTCCTAGGCTTGGGCGCTGCGGCCCTCATCGCCCGAAGGGAGAAATCGGAGGCTCTTACCTGGACCGCCATCGTCTGCATTGCCGTTAGCCCGATGGCATGGCTTCAGAACTATAGCCTGCTCCTCGGGAGTAATCTCCTTTGGCTGACACAATTCCTGAAGACCCGCTCCCGCAAGATGGTGGCCGCTCTTTTACTGATTGAGGTCTTTCATCAAGGGTGGAACCCAACCCTAAAACCCTATTTGGGCCCGTTTTCCGACGTAAGAATCCCCCTTTTGGCTCTTTTGGTGGCTTCCCTTTTTGCTGCAGTTGATTTGCACTCAGCGCGCCATTCTGATAAAAGGCTGGCGTCCGATTGATTGATGACTCTTGAGCAGGGTGCTCACTGTTATCGCGTTCGGCACCCAATTGTTTAGGAGGTCATGAGACCATGGGAAAAAAGTTATACGTTGGTAACCTTCCGTTCTCTGCCACGGAAAATACGTTAAACGATCTGTTCGCTAGCTACGGAACGGTCGAATCTGCTCGCTTGATTACGGATCGTGCGAGTGGTCGGTCTAAGGGTTTCGGCTTCGTCGAAATGTCGACGGATGAAGAGGCTCAGAAGGCAATCGACGGTTGCAATGGCAAGGAATTCGAAGGTCGCGCATTGACCGTCAATGAAGCCCGTCCGCAAGAGCCTCGCTCTGGTGGAGGAGGCGGTGGATTTGGTGGTGGCGGCGGCGGCGGTGGTCGTGGACACGGTGGCGGCGGCGGCGGTGGCAGTGGCGGTGGTGGCGGTGGAGGCGGCGGTCGCGGTGGCCGCGGCGGCGGCGGCGGCCGGTACTAGTATCCGTGGGCCGATTGGATCAGAGTTCTGAATTTAGGTGCTCTGAGAACAGATAAAGAGCAACCGCTAAGGCGATAGCTAAGGCAATTTGCT
>JAHFAF010000467.1 GCA_023250715.1 Pseudobdellovibrionaceae bacterium
TTCCAAGTCTTGAGTTTCGAACAGGACTACGCCCAAGCGCAGTTGATGCAGCTGCAGGCGGAGTCGGTTTTAGTGAGCTTGAATTCTTATCTTAAGTTATTCGTCGGAGGCACATTATGAATCTGCGAGTGAAAACGAAGCAGTCTCATAGGACGGAGCTACGAATGACAAGATTGCTTCGGCCCTGCGGGCCTCGCAAAGACGGAGAAAAGTCGGAGGCACATTATGAATCTGCGAGTGAAAACAATGACAAGATTGCTTCGGCCCTGCGGGCCTCGCAAAGACGGAGAAGTCGGAGGCACATTATGAATCTGCGAGTGAAAACAATGACAAGATTGCTTCGGCCCTGCGGGCCTCGCAAAGACGGAGAAGTCGGAGGCGCCCTGTGAGTCTCGCTAGCGTTTCTATAAAACGGCCAATTTTCATCACCTGTCTCATCATCGTCATGCTTGTAGTGGGTGCGATGTGTATGCAGAAGCTGCCCGTAGATCTTTTTCCCGATGTGAACTTTCCCTTCGTAACCGTCACCACAATTTATCCAGGTGCCGGACCTACGGAGATCGAAACACTTGTTTCAAAGCCCATCGAAGACGAACTCATCACGATCTCTGGAATTAAGCGTGTCACTTCGGCCAATGTCGAAGGCGCTAGCCGGGTTTTTGCGCAGTTTACTCTCGAGACGGACATCAAATACGCTGAACAGCAGGTCCGAGATCGCGTAAGCTCGGTGAAGCCGAAGCTTCCGCTCGATATCAAAGAGCCTGTGATCCGTCGAATCGACCCCGCGGATCAGCCCATCATTTCCATTTCTTTTTCCGCGGAATTGCCAGAGGGAAAGCTTTTTGACTTAGCGGATGAAACAATTCGTCCGAAGCTCGAGCAAGTAAACCAAGTGGGCCTGGTTGTCATTCAGGGCGGACGAAAGCGTGAGATCAAAGTCTTTTTAGATCGCAATCGGTTGAGAGGCCGTGAGATGTCGGTGAGCTCCGTTGCGCGAGCCCTTTCCATGGCGGGTGAAAATATTCCAAGCGGGCGGGTGAACGAAGGAAAAACAGAAACCGCGTTCCGCGCGCTGGGTGAATTTAAATCGCTCGGAGATATTCAAAACACGATCGTAAGCCTTTTCGGAAACGATATTCCCACCAAAGTAAGCGATCTCGGCTCGGTGGAGGAGTCTCTGGAAGATGAGACCTCACAAGCCTTCGTAAATGGGAAGAAGTCTCTTCTCATTCAGGTTTTCAGACAGTCGGGTGCCAATACTGTAGCCGTCGCGGATGCGGTGAAGAAGCAGGTCGAGAAGATAAAGCTGGATTTGAAAGGTGCCGAGGGGAATCCTCAGATGGATGTTGTACGCGATGGGGCGAACTGGATTCGCATCAATGTCGACGATATGAAAGACTCCATTGGGCTCGGGATATTTCTTACCGTGATTGTGGTCTTTTTCTTCCTCGCAAACGGCCGTTCCACGATCATTACGGGTCTCGCTCTTCCGAACTCGCTCTTGGGCGCGTTCATTTTGATGACGGTGGCTGGATTCACCGTGAACATCGTGACTCTCCTTGCTCTAAGCTTATCCGTTGGGCTACTCATCGATGATGCTATCGTCGTACGTGAGAATATTTTCCGTCACATTGAACTTGGAAGAAAACCAATCGAGGCTGCGCTCGAAGGTACGAAGGAAGTCTCTTTAGCTGTTATTGCGACGACCCTTTCGGTGATGGCGGTGTTCGGGCCCATTGCATTCATGAAGGGGATGACGGGGCAGTTTTTCCGGCAATTCGGACTCACGATTGTGTTTGCGATGGGAATCAGTCTCTTCGACGCTTTGACAATTGCTCCGATGCTTTCCGCCTACTTCGCGGGTAGCACGCACTCGAAAAGAACCGGAATCTGGGGAGCTACGGTAGGGAAACTGGTGGACGGGTTCGAAAAATTCCAGAAGGCCATGGAAAGATTCTATGGGCGAGTTTTGGAATTCACGCTCACCCGTCCTCTCACAGTTCTCGGAATTTCGCTTGTTGTATTTGTTCTGAGCATGGCGTCCGTCGCGGGAATTACAAAGACTTTCTTTCCGCCGCAAGATCAAGGCGAGTTCACGGCGACGCTTGATATGGTGCCCGGGACGAATTTACAGGCAATGGCAGATATGGCCCACAAGGTAGACGAGGTAATTCGTGCGAATAAAGAGGTGCATCTAACCGCTTTGACCGTAGGAGGCAGAAACGGTGAGCCAAATCAGGCAAGCTTCTACGTGCATCTCGTGCCGGCCAAAGAGAGAAAGCTCAATACACTTGGATTTAAGGAAAAGTTGCGCGAGGAGCTGAAGCCTTACTCCGAAGCCAATCCTTTGGTGAAAGATTTCGATCCCGTGGGCGCAGGTGGGCAGCGGCCGTTTATGTTGAACGTGATCGGGTACGATCAAGCGGAACTCGAGAAAGCAGCGGAGCAGGTGGGGGCAATCGTAAGAGCCCATCCAGGGTTAAAAGACGTGGATTCGACCTACCGACCAGGAAAGCCGGAATTTCAAATCGAATTGAAGCCAGGCGTCTCAGAGACCTATGGAGTATCCAGCAAAATTTACGGAGCGGAACTTCGCGCTCAGGTCGAGGGCACGGTACCCGCGAAATATCGCGAACGAGGCCGGGAGTATGACGTTCGAGTTCGCCTGAAAGACGACCAAAGAAACTTGCGCGATGCCTTCGCGGAAATCTATGTTCCGAACGTGAATAATAAAATTATTCGATTGCGAGATGTTGCAACTCCCAGAACGGCCATCGGTCCCTCGACGATTAATCGCTACGATCGGGGGCGCTACATTCAGTTCAATGCCGATCTTGCTCCGGGGGCAGGGCTTGGAGATGTCATGAATGACGTGGTGAAACGTATTAATTCAGAAGTAAAGATGCCGCCGGGAACGCGTTACGCGTTCATGGGAAATTCCGAGGATTTTCAGGAGTTCGGACAGGCAATGGGAACGGCGATTCTCCTCTCCGTGATTTTCATCTTCCTCGTGCTTTCGAGCCTTTATGAGTCGTTTGTGACTCCTCTTACCATCATGCTGGCCTTGCCCCTCGCTGTCTGCGGTGCGATGGTGGCCCTTCTTGTGGCGCGTGAGTCGATTAATCTCTTTTCCATGATCGGCGTCATCATGCTTCTAGGAGTTGCGAGTAAGAACTCGATTCTTCTCGTCGATTATGCCCATCAACTCATTCGAGGAGGCATGAGCCGTAAGGATGCCTTGATGAAAGCGGGAACTACACGGCTTCGCCCGATTCTAATGACAACGATGGCGCTCATCGCGGGGACTTTGCCCATC
>JAHFAF010000127.1 GCA_023250715.1 Pseudobdellovibrionaceae bacterium
TCGACCACTCCCAAATGAGCCGCCTTAAGCACCACGTCCCTATCCGCAGTTCCCGTGGTAAGGATGACGGGAAGATCCCGCATCAGATCAAAACTCACCATCATCTGAAGCGTTCGCATCCCATCCATTTTCGGCATGTTAAGATCGAGCAGCAGAAGATCCGGCCGGTCCGCTTTGACCTTCATCAGGCAATTCCAACCATCTCCAACGGTTGCGACTTCATAGCTCCGTTTTTCCAGATAGGTTTTCACAACCGCCTGAAGCTCGACATTATCATCCGCAAATAATATTTTTTTGGCCATAGGGCTATCCTTGTTTGGCTCGTTGGGCAACGATTGCATCTTGTAGCTGGCGCAACCCTTTCATCGCCCGCTCCCAAAGTTGCTGGCGGTCCGTATTTTTTAACTGCTTCTCGTCCTCCTCCTCTTGCAAAAGCTCCATCGACACCTTCACTACGGCCAGACTATTGGAGATATCGTGTAGAAACGCCCGGTCATCCTTCATGCTATTATTATAGAATGAAAAAGCCCGCAGATACTCGTCTATTAATTGTCGATGACGAAGTGGATTTAAGGGATGCCCTGGCCTTCGACTTCAAGCGCAAAGGCTACCAAGTTCTCACTGCGTCCAACGGCGTCGAAGCCTTTTCCGTCGTGAAACAGCAATCCATTGATGTCGTCATCAGTGACATTCGGATGCCCGGAGGCGACGGAATCGAGCTTCTCTCTAAAATCAAGGATCACAATCTGAATCTTCCGGTAGTCATTTTCATGACCGCGTACAGCGACATCGGCATTGAAGAGGCCTACGATCGGGGCGCGGAATTTATTTTTTCAAAGCCTTTTGATAGAAAAGCCTTGCACCAAGCGGTGGAGAAGGCTGTCCAGCCCCGTGAAGAACGGTGGATGCCGGACGTAAAAAATGTTCCTATTGTTTTTTCGATCGAGCTGAACTTCTCCCGACTCGATACTGCTATTAAGGCACATGGTGTAAGCATTGGCCGCGGGGGACTCTTTGTAGCGCTCGATAAGAACTTTCCCACAGTTACCGAAACCGTTCGTTTCAAGATTCAACTCTCTCAGGATCCTAATCTTCGGGATATCAACGGGAGCGGGATAATTCGTTGGGTTCGTAAAGAGTCTATCGGTCCATTGCCGGCAGGTTGCGGAATTGAGATTACTTTTCTCGAGGATTCCAGCCGAGAGCCATTTCTTCACCTCATCGACCAGCTTCGCCTGCGCGCTTTCATTCCTAAAGGTGCAGGCTGAGAACCAACGCGACCGTTAAAACCGACATCAAGTATTTCAATGCTAACTTTTCCATAAAGCCTCCTACGTTCCACTTGCTGATTAGAAATTGCAACGGAGGTGCCAGAGCAGTGAAAAATAAACTATCGATATTATTGAATTATGACACTCGAAGGGTGCTGGATTCTAAGCAGCTTTCTTCTCTTCTGTGGGTTTTTCAATTCCGTACTTCTTCAACTTGTATTGAAGAGCCCCTCGCGTGATTTTCAAGCGCTCGGCGGCCTTCACCTGATTGTGACCCGTTTCGCTCATCACCTGGCGAAGAATCCTCGCTTCCAGACTCTCTAGGGTCTCGTTGAGGCTCTCTCCCTGCCAAACGGCAGGCTCGGAATAGGAAACCTTATTCTCGAAAACGTTCAGCTCGGGCGGAAGAGCGTCCGGACCGATCATTCCTTCCTGGCCTCCTAACACGACGAGGCGCTCGAGAAGATTCTGCAGCTCACGAACATTTCCCGGAAAACTATATTCGCAAAGGCGCTGACGCGTCTGCGGTGCCAAGCGAAGCTGGCAGCCGAACTCCCGAATAAGACGGCCCCAGAAAAAATCAATGAGCGGAGCGATGTCCTCGGATCTTTTTGAAAGAGGCGGGAGCTCAAATGAAAGAACATTCAGCCGAAAGAAAAGATCTTCCCGAAAAGCTCCTGTTTTTACCATGTCTCGTAGCGGACGATGGGTTGCCGCAATCACTCGAGCATCCGTCTTCACCTGACGAACCCCGCCCAAACGATAAAACTCCTTTTCCTGGAGGACCCGCAAAAGCTTCGCTTGCAATTGCGAGGAAAGCTCGCCCATCTCATCAAGAAAAATTGTACCCTGACTCGCAAGCTCAAACTTTCCAGGCTTCGCCGCTGTAGCTCCGGTAAATGCACCCTTCTCATGACCAAAGAGTTCGGACTCCATTAATTGCTCGCTCAAGGAAGCGCAGTTGATTGCCACAAACGGTCTATTTCTTCGAGGGCCCGCTTCATGAATTGCTTTAGCAAGAACTTCTTTTCCCGAGCCGCTGGGCCCCAAAAGAAGAACGGGAGAAGGAGCAGCGGATACTTTCTTAATGAATTCGCGCGCGCGCTGCATGGCAGGCGATTTACCGACGATTCCCGTCTCCGCGGGGCTCTCTGCCTTCAACGCCTCTTCCGCTTTCCATGCCCGACGCTCTTCCACGCGATCCACGCGTAAGCGAAGCTCCGTAAGCTCAAAGGGCTTCATAAAATAGTCTTCCGCACCAAGGTGAATCGCTTCAACTGCTTGAGCGACTGAGCCGTGCGCAGTCATCAATACATAGGACGTATTCGGTGACAGTTCCTTTCCTTTTCTGATCAAATCAAGCCCTGAGATATTCGGCATCTGGATATCCGTAATGACAAGATCCACCGTACGTTTTTCAAGCACCGATAGGGCAGCCCGACCATCTTCGCAATGAATGACTTCATGCTGGGCTTTGAAAACATCCGCAATCGATTCCCGAATGCCCGCCTCATCATCCGCAATCAGAATAACCATTACGACACCTCTAGACACTTATCGGTAAATTCGTGGGCCACCGTAAATGCACGGCATCAAAACTGCAGTTACTTACAGAGGAAGGAGTGGCTCTATGAATAAAGGGCCTAAAACTAAGCAGTCATTTCAAGAACAGCTCGAAAGGATTCGAGAAGCGTTTGCATCGCATACTTTTGAAAAGGAAGTGCTGCTCATCGATGATAATAAGTCCCTAGCTCACCTTCTGCAGGCTACGCTGGGGGGAGGCTTTCGCTCCGAGCTATGCTTCACCGGGCGTGAGGCCCTTCAAAAGATTGAAGAAAGAAAATTTGATCTCATTATTGTGGATCTTCACCTTCCGGATATCAGTGGCGTTTCCATCATCCAACACGTCAAGAAGTCGCAGCCTTTGGTCCCCATTCTAGTCATTACCGGAGATGCCACCACGAGCACGCTTGCGCAGGAGGCTCTCAATGCAGGTGCATCCCTCATTCTTACCAAACCTCTCCCCTGCGCCACTGAGTTCCGGGCCATTCTCGGCAAATATCTTCTTCTCAACGAGGAAAAGGGCGCTTAACTTCAAGCAACTGCTTAATTTCCAGCAGTTGCCACTCAACTTTACCCTCTCCTTTCTGATACTTCCGAGCGGTTCCGCTGGCACAAAGGATGCTCTTACAATACTCAAGGGTCACAAAGAAAGGTTCGATAGGAGGTACGTATGAGAGTCACTTATGGGAATTTGATGATTGCAGGTTTACTTCTAATGATCACCGCGTGCGGTGGTGGTAGCTCTTCAGCGAAGATTCGCTTTGCTCGCAAGTCCTCGACCGAATCACTACGTCTATTTAGAATTGCGGATGCGATGGATATCGCTCTTCAGGTGGATGCGACTAAGCCCGTCTTCACAAGCTTTAAGATGAAGCTTGTGGCGGCCTACCTAGCGGAGGACGTGGATCCCACAACTCAAGACAACATCGGAAAAACAGAAATGATTTACCTAAATCCCGAATGCGAGAACGATATTAGCGAGTGCGGACTACCCGGAAGCGGCTTAAAGCATCTGGTTCAAAACTACTTCGACTTTTCGGATCCGGAGTTGGCGAACGCGGCACTCAATGCCCAATCGCTGTCGGTTGCGGCAGGAACATACAAGTATGTTCGCATTGAGTTCTGCAAATATAGCGTCTCAGAAAACATCTCCTATCAGATTGAAAATGGTGCGGAGAAAACAGCGAGCCTAAATACCTGTGGCATCACGAGCGCCGAAGCGGAGACTCCGATGGTGCTCGCCGCCGGAAAGAGCGTAACGATCAACTTGGCGTATGACCTTCAAGACTTTCTCTATCCGTCGTCGACTGATTATGGCAATGGGCTGTGCGATGATTCCGCCGGAATCTCTCCGACTGCGGATTCCGCGAACCCCGGCTCGACTTTCTGGTGCATCAGCCACATCGCCATGACACCGAGTGCGACCATCGAGTAATCTTCGAACGAATATTCCATAAAAAAGCCCGGGCTTCCTAGCTCGGGCTTTTGTTTCAATTGGGCAGCGACTATTTCTCGATTTTGGGCATCTTTTTTTCTATAAATTTATGGTATTCCTGCGCCTGACCGAGACCACCGTTCCTGATGTCTCGTACCTGTTCCTCGTAAACACGGGCCAATCCTTCCGTATATTTCTCCTGGCTCCCATCATTGAGAAGGCCATAAGCCTGCTTCGTCCAGTTATCCACCTTTTCAATTTTGCCGTTGTAGGCTTTATCCTTAGTCGCGTTGGCCGCATCGTTAGAACTGGGCTTCGTGGCTGCGTAGCCGGAAGGCTTTTGATTCGAGGAAGGAATCTCAATTTCCACCGGCTCATACTCGGAAACCTGAGTAATACCGACATACCCTTCGGCCTGAGCATTCGCGCTGAAAAGGGCCAGAACAAGAATAGGAAGAAGCGTTCGCATGGAGATCTCCAGGTTGTATTCTCCTTACTAAAGCAAGGGATGTGCCCTGCAGGGGGAGATTGGAACTACTGGAGAAAGGTGCGTATTCCGATGGTATGCGTGGGAAGAAAATACGTTGATCCTGTATACAACGCTCAATTGGTAGGCATTTGAATTAAGCTGCCTTCTGTAGGGTAGCTTCCATAGAGCCATTTGTGATTTGCGCGAACCGTTTAGAATATTCCAGGTCTTGAGTTTTCATCCAATGATCCCACCAGGTGAAATAGAGACCCAAATTGTGCCCGTAACTTTGATGGTGATGATCGTGGTGAGTGGCACTAATAATCCAACGGGTGAGCCAGTGATCGGGAAAACCCTTGGGATAAATCTCATAGCCCAAATGATTTATCACGCTCAAGAAAGTCATAATGGTAAGAAATGCCAGAAAAGCACCAATGTGAATGGGAAAGAGAAAGGCGAGCAATGGCAGGATCGCTGCCTCGACAAGCGCCTCTAGAGGGTGAAAGGAAAAGGCCGCAAGTGGGGAAGGCACCCGAGAATCATGGTGCACTTGATGGAACCACTTAAATAGAGTCTTCGTGTGCATCCACCGGTGAGTCCAATAAAAATAAGTATCGTGAAGGATCATGTAAAAAAGGATGCTAAGAAATAAGTACCACCAGCCGTAATCGGAAACGCTTTCATAGATTAGCGTGTGGCCATTTTCCTTAGCCCAAAAAAGAAGCCGGCCAGCGGCCGCAAAAATCAGAGAAGTAGAAAACGACCAAAGAATTTCCCGCCGGATGACTTCCGGATGTGGAAGGCGCTGTTGAATGCGGCGGGGAGCTACCCATTTGGGCTTCCAAATCCAAAAAATCAGAAATGCTCCGCCCGCCACAAGTAGATAACGCAGCGTCAGAATGAATAGCAGCGTAAAGTAGCCCAGGGTGGGCATGGCCACCTCGCATCAAGTCGGGGAGTAGGTGTTTTTGGAATCGAATGAGGTTTTATTAATGATACCATTTTAAGGTGAAACCCAACCACCTCTTGCTTCTTTTGTCAGGCCTGCTGGCCTTTTTCAGTCCACTTCCCGCGGGAGCAGTTAGCACCGCATTAACTGCCCAAGAAATTGTAAAACGAGCCGATGACGTCCGGGGGCCCGATGGATCTTTCTCTTTCAACGTACGGGTGAAGGACTTTCAAGGGGGCACTCTCACTCGCGAGAATATTTACAAGGTTTATTCTAAGGGACCGAAAGCAACGCTCGTCGAAACCGTGTTTCCCGAAAGACTGAGCGGTCGAAAACTTCTGATGGCTGGCGCTCTTTGGCTTTACCTTCCGACTATCAAGCGTCCTACTCGAGTAGGTTTGCAGCAACGTCTGACCGGTGAGGTGGCGAATGGAGACATCGCTCGCGCTCGATTTTCTGGTGATTACTCGGCAAAGTTGGAAGGAAAAGAGAATATCCGAGGAAAACCCTATTACAGACTCTCTCTCACAGCTCAGGACAAAACTCTTCCCTATCGAAACATTCGAATGTGGGTCGGAGAGAAAGACTTTGTCACATTGAAAGCGGATTTCTTTGCCCTGTCCGGAAAAAAACTTAAAACGGGTGAATATTCGGAGATGGAAAACATTTTGGGGAAACCCCGTTTAACCAAGCTCCTGATCAAGGATGCGGTACAACCCTCTCGGCAATCTCAACTCAAATACTACAATTACCGTCGAGAAAACCTAAATGACAGCATGTTCAATAAAGAATCTTTGGCGGATTAGTTGGCTGTTCGGCTTTTTAACTTCTACCGCTCACGCGGCCGCGGATTATGAAGCCTTCTATCGCCTAGAACTGAATTCCCGTCTTGCTTATCACCTCTTTGCACCACAAGATCTCGCCTCCCACCGCCATACATTAGATCTCGAACAAAGAGTGAAATCAGGCCCCTGGGCTGCGGTGCTGGCAGCACAGGTACTTGCCGAGACAGCCTACGCTTCCAATCCACGCTATGATCAGGTGGCTAGATCCAGCTCACAAGAACTTTCAGCTCGAGATATTTATTTGCAATATAAGGACCCTAATTGGCTCATTCGCGCCGGAAATCAACAGGTGATCTGGGGAGAGGCGTTCGGTTTCTATTTTGCCGACATTGTGAACCCGAAAGATCGGCGCGATTTCGGTTTGGGAGAATTGAGTCGCCAGCGGATCCCCGTGCCCATGCTTCAATTGAAGCATCTTTTCGGGAAGTCATCTGCACAGCTGATCTACATTCCCAAGCCTTACTTCAATAAGGAACCCTATACAGGAAGCGATTTTGGAAATGTTTATCGAGATCTCTTTCCAGAGGGAAAAGTAAATGTTTCCGATGAGCGATCGCTTCCTCTGGTGGACCAAAATGGAGAGGCAGGCTTTCGAGCGACCACAATGATTAGAGGTGTCGACCTGAGTGCATTCTATTTTTATTACCACGACCGAATGCCGAACTATCGCCTCAGCGTAACGAATCCAAGCCCCTTGGAGCTCAATTTAGATGGCTATCATTCTCGCATTCACACAGGGGGAATCACGGCCACCACCGAAATAGCCCCTTTTGTTTTTCGCATGGAAGGTTTGCACACGGTCGATCGCCAATTTGATTCTGTCCGGGATGGGACCTATTCCGCCGCCCGCTCGGGTGAGACGACTGCCGTCCTTGGGGTCGACTATACGAAGATTGCGAATTGGCGGTTGGGGATGCAACTTTCTGATACATACCTTACGGAAAATATCCCAGGCTCTCTGACCCCTAAAAACCGCCCACTTCTCACTTGGCTCTTGAGCGGTCCTATTTATCGAGAGCAAACTCTCGAGGTGATCTTAAGTTATGTCGCAAATGACGGAAGCTCCCTAGCTCAGATTCGCTACTTAACCCCTCTTTCCAGCCAAATCGAGCTTCTTTTTGGAGCGGATATTCTCATGGGAGGGTCCCAAAGCCAGTTCGGTCGCTTTAAGTCCGCAAGCCGCGGCTACGTTCTGCTCAAAGGCTACCTACTAGGCAGCTAGCGTTTTAGGGCGTCGACGATGTTGAGGCGTGAAGCGCGGATGGCGGGGATTAGGGCTGCAATGGCCGAGGCTGCGACTGCGAGAAGAGTCGATTGCTTGATTGCTTCGACAAGTAGATCGATCTTGATCCAGTAAAAGGAATTTGCCCCGGGAAGAATAATCGGAATATGCATCCAATTCACGATGTAAGCGATAATCACTCCGAATAAGGCGCCCACCAAAGCACCTACAACGCCTAAAATTAATCCTTCCAACAAAAACTGTAACACCAGACTCTCTGAAGTCTCTCCCATCGCACGCACGGTCCCGATCTCACTCGTACGTTCCGCAATCGACATTCCGATGGTATTTAAAATACTGAGGAGTACGAGAGTCAGTATGATGAGTTTGAAAGCCTTGTTCTGCACGTTAAAGAAATTAGCGACTTGATTGTAAAGGGTCGCAAGCCAAAACCACGGCTTAACCTCCACGCCATTCGCAGCAGTATTCAGGCGTTGCTCCAAATCCCTGCGAACATAGCTGGTCGAGGAAGTGCTATCGAGACCCACGACAATCTGTTCCACGCCCCGTGTGTCGAGCAGAGATTGGGCGGCGTCCAAAGGAATAATGAAGGAATTATCATCGAATTCCGTGATAGCAGTCTGAAAAATCCCGCTCACCTCCATATCGAGAGCGTTCACGACACCATCGTAAGTTTGTCCCAATAGCGTGACACGATTGCCGGGGTGTAGCTTCAACTTCGTCGCCAATCCCACCCCCACTCCCACCTGGAATTTGTTTTTGGGATTTAGACCGACGCCCTTTATAAAGCGAAAGGCGCGGGAGCGACTCTTTTCCGCTTGGGGATCAAAGCTCACCCCTTGAGCGCTCAAAGACTTTTCTCCATGACTGACCAGACAATAGAAAGCGATTCGTCCGGCAGCGTAGGCTACATGGGGAGTCTTTCGGATCGATTGAATCCAAGCCTTGTATTCAGGAAGAAGATTGTCCTTTGGGCGTTTCGCACTTTTATTCCAAAATGATTTCTTTGCGATTTGGAGGTGTCCCGTCTGAGTCTTAATCGTGGTTTCTCGCAAGCCAAACACCATGCGATGAGCGAAACCCTCAAAGAGAAGCATCGTACAGACACCACCGGCGATCATGAGAATATTAAGCGCTGTTCTCCGCCGATTTCGAAACGTGTTGCGAAAGGCAAGTTTCAATCTAAGCCACACGTCGCAACTCCCCGGGGCGCGCCTCGTTTACCGCCTGCCCATCGACTAGATGAAAAACTTTATCCACCTGGCTCAATACCAAAGGATCGTGACTGGAAAGAATGAAAGTGGTTCCCTTTTCTCGATTGAGTTTTCGCATGAGCTCTAAAATCTCGCGCGCTGTCTTTTGATCGAGGCTCGCTGTGGGCTCGTCCGCCAAGACTAGCGTCGGATGTTTTACCATGGCTCTTGCAATGGCGACGCGCTGCTGTTGGCCGCCACTCAATGCACTCGGGCGATGATTGAGATGCTCCCTCAACCCAACGCTGACAAGGACCCCTTCGGCGACTGTCCGTCGACTCTTCGCGGGCTCGCCGAGAATCAAGAGGGGGTACTCAACATTTTCTAGTGCGGTGAGTGTGGGAATTAAATTGAAATTCTGAAAAACGTAGCCAATTTTCGCCGCCCGCAATTGCGAAAGCTGATAGGAGCTGGCGCTGGACGTGGAGATTCCATCGATGAATATCTCCCCTTTGGAGGGGCGATCCAGGCACCCTATTAAATTCAAGAGCGTCGTCTTTCCGCTCCCGGAGCTTCCGGCAACGGCGAGAAATTCTCCACGCTCTACCTCAAGATTCACGCCTCGCAATGCCGGAACTTCGTGTTTTCCTAAGCGGTGCGTCTTAAAAACATTGCGTACTGAAACAACTGAAATCGCAGGTTCTTTTTCCATTTGAACTATAGGTCTCCAATATCCATTTCGGATAAATTGCCTGAAATCTTGAGGAAAACGAAACGCTTGCCGGGCATGGATACGCCGCGTTAACCCTAATCCCATCTCAATAGGAGGGATAAGATGAAATTGTTGGTGACATTGGCTTTGTTGGTTTCTTTAAAAGTAATCGCCGCAGGAGCAGAAGCGGATGGCTGCTTCGCCTTGTATATGCCGGGCCTGGATGGTGGTGCACTTTGCGTGAATGGGGCAGCGGAAGAGGGAATCGGCGGCGCAAGCGCTACGGTGGCGATTGTCTCCACCGTGGGGGAAACCTACTGGTGCGCGAAAACCACTAAGATCACGGATAAATCAAAGGATAAGAACATCTCCAGAGTTTTCTCATTCGACAGAAAGACCCGTATGCTCGAAGTCGAACTCAATGGAAAAGTAAATGCCGAAGGGAAGCAAGAAGGCGACATCAAGATCACTGACTTAAAAGACAAGACGAACCTCAAGTACTTGGAGCTAAGTCAAAAAACTACGGATAGAATTTTGCCGAAGGCTCTTGATTCCAAGTTGTGCCAAGCCGCAAGAAATAGTTAGTTTTTGTCGCGTTTCAATTGTTCGCGACAGAAACTATCCTGAACGAAGTGAAGGATCTCGTTTTGTAGGCATATACTTCTGCGTTGAGATCCTTCGGCTTAAGGCCTCAGGATAGATTCTGCGCGAAACGCGACAGAATCTAGTTAGTTTTTGTCGGGCTTCCAGCCCGACAAAAACTATCCTGAACGAATTCTAAAAATTAGACCGCCGCTATCCCTCAGCGAATCGAGACTTGGCGAGGGCGGGTTTCCTCCGACTTCGCTACTGTGACAGTCAAAACTCCATTTTCAAACTTTGCCTCGACCTTCTCAGCATCGATATTGCTCGGTAAAGTAAAGGATCTCAAAAAGCTTCCGTAAGTCGTCTCGCACAAATGACTGCGCTTCGATTCTTCTTTCTTCTCCTCTTTACGCTCTCCACTGATAGAAAGCTCTTTGTCATGAATCTCAATTTTCACCAAATCCTTCGTAAGACCCGGCAGGTCCAACTTGAAAAAGTAATGAGCCTTGTCCTCCGTCACCTCACAGGAAGGACTGAAGGAAAAATCCTTGGCCGCGGGATACTTTCCCTTCGGATACCCGAGCTCTTCACCGAATCTATCCCACATCTGATTCCAATCCCGATTAGAAACCCATGGCCCTCTCCAAATATCCAGTGCGCTACGCATATAATCTCCTTTTTGAGTAAAACTACTTCTTGAAAATGCAAAGGGCGGACCAAGTTAAGCTGCTCTATTTTCAGATAAAACTTCCTGGCACAGGTGACAGAAACTCTCCGCGGCGAGATCCTTTGT
>JAHFAF010000468.1 GCA_023250715.1 Pseudobdellovibrionaceae bacterium
GAGGAGAGATCCTCCCACCGCCCCCCAAACTCGTCGCGGAAAAGAGCGGTATAGCTCGGGGAGAAGGCCCACGACCCAAAAGCCGGCCGCGAAAGTTGCCAACATGGAAAAATGCCGTCGGAATTCGGGCATGGTAACGACGTAATTAAAAATGAGAAGCCCCACCCCGAGAATCATCCACTCCCACCCGAAAAATCGCGCCTTCTTTCCCTTGCGGACTTCCCAGCAGATGAGAATCATCGCCGCTAGCCCAATCACTCCCGAACTTGCTATCCAGATAATCGGCATCGAATACCAAGCGCCGGGGGTGACCCAAAATAACCCAGGGCTTCCATTTCCCTCTCTAAGAAAGAGTCGGATGGGCGAAAATCCCAAGGCGACCGCATGCACAAGAACGGCAAGACCGATTCCAAATCCTATCGATCCAAGCTGTGTCGGGCGTTTCCAATAGTTTTTCCAACAACCAACGAAATAAAACGGAAAGAAAAACACAGCGAGCAAAGAAGAGGAAATCCAGCAAAGCATGAAGAAGAAAAGGGTCTTCGGGCTCCAATAAAGGGAATTCTTTTCTCTACGAACCAGAGCGAGAAAGACACAGAGCCAGAGGAAAAAAAGTTGATGCTGAGGCGCGGTCAATGACACCAGATTCAGAGAAAAATACCGATAGAAATTATCGCTAGCACTCCAGTCTGCCTCAAACGCCCAACGGCCGTCCTGGATGAGAGAGCGCGCGATGTGAAAAAGATCCGTATGAAGATACGCCAGCAGAGCCACAAACCACGCCCAAGGCCGAAGAAAAGCACGAGGGAAAATTTCTGTAAGAGACCACAAGAACACCAAACTCCCCACGAGAAGGGTGGCCAATAGAGCCCCTTGAACAACAGGATAGTGTGTTGGCCCCTGGAACAATCCCGCCACGACCGCCACCAGATGATGCCAAAGAAGTTGATAGGTCAGCGTAGTGCCGGGAATGAAGGGGGCTGCATTTCCTCGAAGCAGAGACTCAACGAGAATTACATGGCGCTCCCCGTCATTGGCAAAGGGCGGGCGAAAATAAGTCTCCGCTCGCAAAAGGGGCTCCCAACCCTGACTTCCCAAGATCGCGAAATTCTCGACCAATAGAAATAAACCGAACCCGAGAGCTCCCCACTTCCAAAGACGACCGGGCAAGCGGGACCGACGTTTTCCACTGATAAATACAAGGGCGGGGAAAAAGGAAAGGGCTACGACCAGCAAAAACTTCATCCAACCAAAGGGAATGCGTTCATGAAAGAATGCCGCAAAAAGGGCCTGAAAGGCGATAACCGCCGATAGAGTCACCCAAAAATCACCTCGATTCCGGCTACCCCGAAGGCCCATCGCAAGCCCCACAGGCAAAAGCCAGCCGGCCCACAAAAGCAATGCTGTCTCCATCATTACCATCGGGGCATGGCCCCCAAATATTTCAGTGCCTCGCGCGCCACCTCATTTTCCCGCTGCTGCTCCAAAACCCATTTAAAGTTGGCTATGGCCCAATCCTTCTCATTATTTCGAATGGCGATTCTTCCAAGCGCAATATGAAGGGAGATCGTGTCCCCGACATAGGAAATTGCTTTCCGGTACCAATCCCGGGCTTCTTGATTCTTATTCTCGCGCTCTAGCTCCTGACCCAAAAGCTGGCACGCTTGCCCACGCACGCTTGCATCCTTAGACATCTGAGCAAGTTTCTCCAGAAGTGCTCGATATCCCCTGATGTTTCTTTTTTCCTGCAATAAAAGAGCGAGATCTAACTTCAATCCCTCCTTGGTCTCAGCGCTGGATAACCCATCGGTAAGTATTTTTTCGGAATCCCCACGCCGGCCGAGTTCTGAGGAAACCGTAATCAGAGTTCGGTAATAGCGTTCTTGCGTAGGATCCAACTGCAGGGCTTGCCGGTAAAAGCCTAGAGCCTCGTCCGGCTTTTTCATCAGCCGTAAGACATTTCCCATCAAAAAGCGCGCCTCGGAATTCGTAGAATTCTTTTCAATAGCCACCCTCAGGAACTCATGGGCGAAAAGAGAATTCTTGTTCTTCAGATAAAGACGAGCGAGCCCCAGAAGAGGAGCCACCTCACGAGGGTCCCTGCTATAGGCCTGCTCATAAAGAGTCTTGGCTTCTCGATCAAATTCCCAATCTTCAAACTTTTTCGCAAATGCAAATGAAGGCTTCGGTTCCTGCCGGGCATCTTTTTTTGCCTGCTCGAGAAAACGATCCGTCATTTGATAGATTCCCACGGCCCCCCGAACGTAGACGGGACTCCCAAGAAAACGGCTTCGAATTTTTACTCCCCAAGTCTTCTCCTCCACAGGGCCCCATAAAACCCAGCGGTAGCCAAGCTCCTTCCCCACCGCAACGACGTCTTCTGAATAACTCATGGACTGAAGAAGCTCCTTTTGCCGTGGCGTAACACGGCAGTGGATATAGGCGTGCTCGCGCAAAGACAAAGAGGGAGTCGCTTCCATCACAACGGGCATATCAAGCCCCATGTGGTGCGGATTCGCGGCAGCAAGAATGGGCTCTCCAGGGAGATGTTTTCTAATATATTGATTGATTGAAAAGTAGTCTTGCCAAGGAAGGGTCGGATCAATATGGCTCGCCTTTCCCAGGTAACAATAGAGAAAATACGCGTGTCCGATTCCCGCCAACGCCAGCATCGATCCCACCCAACTCAATTGAACGCGGTTCCACTGCTTGGGCCAGTGTTGAACGAGAAAAAAGGGAACGACGAGACTTAAGATTAAGGAATAATGCCGCCGGACCTCGCTGTCACAGGCAAGGAGAAAGACAAGAGCACTCGTAAGCACCATCCACTTCTTGGCCCATTCCCACTTGGGAGAAAAAGACCACAACGTCGCTAGAAGTCCTGGCACCCCGATGGACGCGAGCCACGCAAACGGAAGAATGAGCCAAGCCCCCGGTTCACTCAGGGCCCACTCTTTCCTCGTTTGGGTGAGCCTGAAGAAGATTTCCAGAGGAGAAACATTGAAAACCAACCAGTAACTCAAAAGTGCCGCCGCAAGAACAAAAAATGAAATCGCGGCGTCCCGCTTTCGATTCGAGGAGAGCACCCATTCCATTCCGAAGTAGGGACCATAGAAAAACACGCTTAGAATGGGGGAAGAGAGATAGGCAAAGACCACTAAAACGAAACGATGCCAAGAGCGAACACTGAGCGAACAGGCAATAAGAGCAAAGCATAGGGCGTGTTGAGGAGAGGAAAGAACCACCGCCTTCGGCGAAAAGTTTCTAAAGAATCCATGCTGAGCGCGCCAATCGAGCTCGATTCCCAGCCCCTTC
>JAHFAF010000469.1 GCA_023250715.1 Pseudobdellovibrionaceae bacterium
ACTTTTTCACTTCTGGCAGTTGCACTTCCCGCAGTTCGCAAACGCACTCCGCGAGCAGGGGATAGATGTACCCAACCAATACCCCACGGTATGCGGAGGCTGGGTTCCGGTTCTGCTCGCTTTGATCGACCGTGGCACCTCCCTTCATCCCAGTTTCATTGAAAAAATAGCTAACGAAGGGGATTTTGAGTTGAGAGGCGACACACCTAAGCAACTTATCTGCAATAATGCGCGAAGTGTAATGGCGGAAATAGACTGCATTGGGCGAGAACTTCAAAAATACATTACCAATGGAAAGTCTATCGCGGAATTCAGTCTCTACAAAAAATATGCGAAAATTGCGTCCCTAGCGGAGTCTGCCGCCGGGGATTCTACGAAAACCCTAATCACATACACGCCCATCGATACATCGGCGCCAAAGTGAAACCGAGTTTTCAAAATGGAAAGGACGCGCCCACGAGAAGCCAGTTGTGGCTCACTTCCGCCCGGATATCGACCACATCTAACCGCCAGAAGGCGCCAAGCCCCAAGTGGGGAAAAAACTGGGTGAGCCCTGTCGCAAGCCGCGTGCCCAGGCCGCCCGTTGCGAAGAGAGTGAAATCCTCATCTCGATGAAAATCCCAGCGCAGGTGAAGGGTTCCCGTGAATACCGTCAGGGAAGAGAAAAATTCGGGACCTCCCTGCACTTCGAAAAACACCTGGTCGTTTATGTCCGGGACAAACCCTCTATCGATTACTTTTATAGCTCCGGACGCCTGGAACGTGCCGCCAAGATTGCTCGCGCCGTTGAACGCAAGGCCTGCTGAAATCCCCGCCGTGTAATCTACCGATGGAGAGGTTCCCTTCCACATCTCCGTTTTGGCGAGGGCCGAAAAGGAAAAAACCATTAGAGCGAAAAGACAATGTTTCATTCACACTCCGAATCGATTCCGCAACTCGAGACCAAAGGCTGACTTAGCTTCGATCCGTCGCGGTAAACGGCCAATGCTTTCAGGCCCATCTTCCATGCCTGGAAATATATGCTCTCAATCTCTTCGGCGGTAGTCGCACTGGGTAAATTCAAGGTTTTACTGATCCCACCGCTCACAAAGGGCTGAACCGCCGCCATCATTTTCAAATGTCCATCGGGTGAAATCTCGGAAGCGGTGGCGAAAACCGGGAGATGTTCTTTCTTCACGCCCTTTAATACGCCCGTCTTCGCGAAATCGCTCACCCCATACCCCAATTGCTTTAACCCTTTTTCGACGGATTGATTCACTAAGCGAAGATGCCCGCCCCCGGCTAAATCCTTTTCCTTAATCAGTGCGAAATCTGGCTCGATGCCAAGCGTGTCGCAATCCATGAGAAGGCCTATCGTGCCTGTAGGCGCAATCGCGGTAACTTGGGCATTACGAAACCCGTACCGATTCCCCAGCTTTTCTACCTCTTCCCATCGCGCTTTAGCCTCGATGCCAAGAGGGGATTTCAAATTTTCAGCGGCCCTGCGATGTTTCCGAATCACCGATTGCATCGATTCTGCATTCTCAGGATAGTGTAAAAAATATCCAAGCTCTCCGGCCATCTCCGCGGAAGTCGCATAGGCTTCAGCTCCCATCAAGGCTGCGATTCCGCTACCCCACTCTCTTGCCACTTCGCTATCGTAAGGGATTCCATTCGCCATCAAAAACCCGCCAAGATTTGCAAACCCCAATCCTAGCGTGCGAAAGGAATGGCTCCGCTCGGCTACGGCACGACTTGGAAACTGCGCCATGAGCTGGCTAACTTCCAAAACTACCGTCCAAAGCCGACAAACATGACGAAATGCCTGCGAGTCGAACGCTCCGAACTTCGCTAAATTGATCGAAGCCAGATTACAGGCCGTATCGTTGAGAAAAAGATATTCCGCGCATGGGTTCGAAGCCTCAATCTTTCCCGATTTCGGACAGGTATGCCAGCCGTTAATTGTGCTATCGAATTGCACGCCCGGATCGGCACAATCCCAGGCAGCTTGCGCCATTTTTTTCCACAGCTTTCGAGCAGAAATCTTTTTCGCCACTTCTCCATTCGATCGCCAATGCAATTCCCATGCTTCGTCCTTCTCCACCGCATGTAGAAATTCGTCGTTCACCCGTACGGAGTGGTTGGCATTCTGCCCGCCCACCGTCTGATAGGCCTCTCCTTGCCAGTGATAATCAAACTTCGGTCCCTCGAGCTTCTTCGAACCCTCGACGAGGCAACGGACCTTATATTCTTCCAACACTTTCCAATCGATGAAGGCCTCAATCTCCGGGTGATCCGCATCGACGACCACCATCTTCGCCGCTCGCCGCGTGGTCCCCCCACTTTTCACGGCACCGGCCGCGCGATCGCCCACTTTCAGAAACGAAAGAAGCCCGCTGGAAGTCCCTCCTCCACTCAAGCGCTCCCCTTCGGCACGAAGACGGCTAAAATTAGTTCCCGTGCCCGAGCCGTACTTAAAAAGGCGGGCTTCCCTCACGCATAGATCCATTATCCCGCCCGGATTCACCAAATCGTCACTTATGCTTTGAATGAAACAAGCATGTGGCTGCGGCCGCTCATACGCGGAAGTGGATTCCTTCACTCTTCCGTTCTGGGGATCGACAAAAAAATGCCCTTGCGCAGATCCCTTAAGACCATAAGCAAAATGCAAACCGGTGTTGAACCACTGGGGACTATTCGGGGATGCAATCTGGCGTGCGAGCATGTAGCAAAGCTCGGCATAAAAGCTCTCTGCATCCTCAGGGTTGGAAAAGTAACCGTGTTTCTTCCCCCAATCTGTCCAGCACCCGGCAAGGCGATGGAAAACCTGCCTGGCGTCTGTTTCCTTTGGATCCAACTTGTGGCAATAGCGAGTGGCAAAGATCTCGGCGGCGCTATCGCTCCATTGACTCGGCACGAGAACTCCGTGCTTTGAAATGAATTCGATCCCATCGTAGGGGGACTTTAGTTCTTTTGTGTAATGTCTAGTAAACTTCATGAGATTGCTTCGCTACGCTCGCAAGTTCAATCGCAGTCCTTCCAGGTTTTCCCCCAGCCGACATCCACTTTGAGGGAAATATCCAAGGGAAGCGCATGCTCCATCTCCGCAACGAGCATCTTTTCGGCCTGCGCCTTCTCCTTCTCGGGTACTTCGAGAACTAATTCGTCATGCACCTGGAGAATCATCCGAGTTTTCGTCCCACTTAGACGCTTACTTAAATTCACCATCGCAACTTTAATCATGTCGGCCGCCGTCCCCTGCACCGGGGCATTGATGGCAGCCCGCTCGGCCATTTCCCGGCGCATACGATTCGCGGAATTAATTTC
>JAHFAF010000470.1 GCA_023250715.1 Pseudobdellovibrionaceae bacterium
GCCATCGACCTTTATCATGTCCTCTCGACTCATTACTCCTCCCTCCACTAGGAACTTCGCAGAATTCTTGTTGAAACTCCAGTTAAGTTTTTTCACAAGATCGACGGACTTGTTCGCGATTAGAAAATATGCCCAGCTCGTGCCTTGATTCCAAGCTTTCGGTAACGGTAGCTGGCGTACTCGAAGATATTGCCACCGGCGGACTCCTCCTTTTCGGGCGCGACAATCTCATTTTCCGCAGCCACGGCCTCCGCCGGTAATTTAAGTCCGAAAAGTTCGGCTAGTGTCTCTCCAAAACCGCTGGGCTCGCGCTTGGGGGTATCTCCACCTCCGCCACCACCACCGTAGTCCACGTCCTCTTTCGTTGCGGCACGTCCTCGTCGGAAACTTCCGCCGGAGAGACTGGCTTCGCTCGAGGAAACTACAATGTTAGGAGCAGGACTGGACCCGGGAGCTGCTACCACGGAGCCAGTAGAGAAGCCGCCGCGGGGGAGTTGGCTTTGATCGTAACCAATCTTGTTGCTGATTTCACCGGGCTCGGGCTTAGGAGGCAATTCGATAGTCTTTGCAATCGTGCTGGGTCCCGGGTCGACGATAGGTTTGGCCGAAGGCGAAGGGACGGGAGATTCCTTTGCAGCGGGTTTTATCGGTTGAAACTGAGAAACGATTTGTTGAGCGGAATCGATGGAGATGAGAGGAATCGGCGGTTTCGGCAAAGGCTCTTTGCTCGGCTTGTAAGTAAGATCCCCCAAATCCACTTTTTCATCTGGGGAGGCTTGCGGTGTTTTGAAATCGGGAATCTCTAGCTTCGCGATCTCGTCCGACTTCTTTGTTTCTTGTTTATCTTTCTTATCCTGCTTATCGCTGTTTTTCTGGTTCTGCTGAGCGGCCTGCACGTTCGCATTCGCCTGCATCATCTGCATCATCATCATCATTTTCATCGTTTTGGAGTCGCTCCCCTTCACGTGATCCGCTGCCCACAGATTATAAAGTGCTGCGTTGTATTGGGCTTGAGCAACGTCTCCGGCGGGGTTGGGTGGGGCAGGGCAAAGGCGCGGGAATAGACAGAAGATGCCCAAGACGATGATGCGGTAGCCCCGTTTTCCCATACTTAAGACTTAGAGTGTGCAAGTTCGAAACCAGGGTTAAGTGCTTGTAGTTACTAGAGCGAGCCTGTCCAAGGTCTAGTCAGCCGTCGTCGATATTCAAACACGCAGGTGAGCAATTGCGACGAGACTGTGCTGAATGTCACGCTTCTTATCGACGATAAATTAGGTATTCATATTTAATTTCGATAACTTAGTTGCTCTGATTTTGATTCCTGAAAAAAGACGGGTGATTTATGACGCGTTGCATCTCGACGCCCGTAGGTTCGGGCCAACAAACAAATTCGCCTTTAGGAGGGTGATCAAAATGAAACGTGCTTGGACGTTCTATTTAATAGCTATCGCAACTGCGCAGATGGGCTTCATCGCGCCGGCGGTGGCCGGAAAAGGTGGAGGCGGCTCTTCGTCTGGTGGGGGATCTCGAAGTAGCTCGTCTTCGTTCGGTGGCAGTTCCCGTAGTAGCGGCTCTTCCTACGGAAGTAGCTCGCGAAGCTCGGGGTCTTCTTCATATGGATCTAGTTCCCGTAGCTCGGGGTCTTCGTCCTATGGAAGTTCATCGCGCAGCTCGGGGTCGTCCTCCCATGGAAGCTCTTCGAAAAGCAGTGGCTCCTCATATGGAAGCAGCTCCAAATCGAGTGGTAGCTCATACGGCTCAAATTCAAAGTCTTCGGCATCAAGCTTCAAGCCTTCGACACCGAAATCGAGCACCCCTTCTTACAGCTCCGGTTCGAAGTCGAGTGGATCTACATTTGGATCTAATTCCAAAAAATCAGAAAGCCCCAAGCCTTCCGCGCCCGTAACTTCGAGCAGTGGTAAGGGGGGAAGCTCAGGTAATGACAAAAAGACCGCGGGCGGTTTTGCGGGAGGCGCCGACAAAGGTGGCTCAAGCAACAACAAAAACGATAGCTCAAAATCGAGCGGCGGCTGGAAGAGTTTTTTCGGCGGCGGAAGCAAGAAAGTTGAGCCTGCAAAGCCTTCCATGGCTGCACCAGCAGCGAAGAATACTTTGAGCAATTCCGGAGCGAAGAAGGTGGAGAATTCGGTGAAGCCCGCAATTCCAAGTGCAAATACCTCTTCCAGAAGCTCAGCGCCTGCGCGACTCAATCCGAATTCCGGCCACAAGCAGACACGAACTACGGATGGCGGCACGCTCGAAGATCGTGGCAATCACTCGATTAAGTATCGTGCGGATGGCACGCCTGAGTTTATGAAGACCGGCTCCAAGACAGTGCAGTACCGAAAAGATGGAACGATCGCGCAGATGACCCAAGGAAAGACGGTCACTACATTTAACACGGATGGCTCTCATAAGGTGCAAAACCCGACGAAGAGCTACACGCAAAAGAACGCTCAGGTGAACGGGCAGAATGTGGTTCAGCGAACGTACAGCTCAAACAATCGCACGGTTGTGCGCAACTACAACACCTACTACCGCAGTGGTTATTCGTACCACTCTTACGTTCCGTTCGTGGCGTACGATCCTTGGTTCTACGGCTATTGTTTACACCCCTGGCACCCTTTTTCTTACACCTGGGCCTGGGCATATGATCCTTGGTATTCGAACTACGGGTACTACTACCGTCCGTATTCGACCTATTACGGACCGAGTTACTGGTTGACCGACTACTTGATCGCGGATTCCATTCGCTCGAACGCTCAGGCGGCGAACGCGGCTGCGAATCGCGCGGAGCAAGCAGTTCACCAAGTTCCACAAATTACAAATGACATGAAAGATCAAATTCGTGAGCAGGTGGAGGAAGTGATTCGAGCGCATGAAAAGAAAGAAGCGGTCAATGTCGCGGAAACTCTTCGTGATGCCGGACGCATTTTCGTCGTGTCCGAGGACATCGATGTACTAGTCGAGGGTACGGAGCAACAGTGTTCACTCACGGCTGGCGACCTAATCAAGAATCGCGAAAAAGTTGGCGATAGCGATCAGTTTGTAAAGATGATCGTGGTGGCCTCTAAGAAGGGCAGCTGCCCTGCGAAAACCAAAATAGCCATTTCGCTCGTGGATCTCCAAGAGATGCAGAACGCATTCGCGGAGAGGCTCGAAGAAGGCATGGATAAATTGCAGGCCGAGCGCCCGGACGAAAAAGCTAAGTAAAAATGTCATTGCGAGGCGGAGCCGAAGCAATCTTGTTGGATAGTGGATCAGTAATGGGATTGCTTCGCTTCGCTCGCAAAGGCAGTCTTT
>JAHFAF010000471.1 GCA_023250715.1 Pseudobdellovibrionaceae bacterium
CCAAAAAGAGCGTTATCGATGTAGCCGACTCAAGAACGTAGTACTTGCGAGGGCTCTAGCCCGAAGCAATCTTAATCGGATTCTGCTCGATCGATGAGGTTGCTTCGGCCTGCGGCCTTGCAAATACTTTATTGAGCGATTTCTACTGAGAGTAATCCTGCCGGATCGGCGCTGAAGATCCGGGCTACTCGCTTTCTAATGTCGAACTCATTGCCTGAGAAGTGTGTTGCAAGAGACTTGTCCACGGAAGTCGTGTCGATTGCCATCTCGGGATATTTCAGCATGCAGGTGAGTGGTTTACTTCTCGCAAGCATGCAAGCTCCGTAAACTCCCGCTCCACTCACGTTCACGAAGGAAGAAGTGATCTTCCCGGTAAACTCGAAGTTGCCATTGCCTTCCCCGGTGATGTCTGCAGGCAATTGGTAACTCACCTGAAGATCATCTCCATTCACGCGGGCAATTGCATGCCCACTGATATTCCAACGAGCATGATCCTGAAGCTCTGTCGGCACCGGAACCGAATAGGTGGCCGCGTAGGTAGCTACTGCGAGTAGGTGGAACAGCGTGAGAGTGAGTTTCATGGGTTAGCTCCTTGGTTACGTGAGTACTTTGTTGCTCTGCCTTTTCCGACTCGAAGGACAAGCTGAAGCTTCAAGAGCTCGCTCAGGTCCCGGCTAGCCGTGACTTCCGACGTTTCGAAAAGATTCTGGCAGGTGTGGGTATCGATAAAATCGTGTTGCGCTAGGAAGCGCAGAATTTTTTGTTGGCGCGCGTTCAGTGCAATCTGCTCGGGCGTGTCTTCCTCCTCGTCTCTTACTGCAGTGGCGACGGTCGGTCCCGGGGCCGACAACACTTGCACCCCAGTCCGCAATTGATAGCCCATGTCGGAAGCCTCAATCCAATGTGAGCGGATCCCCAAAACTTTTCTCAATTTCGCGACGGCGGAATAGATGAGGGCATCGTGACGGAGCGAATGGTAGCGGTATTTCCAAATATTCTCGATAAGCTCTTCCTTCGTCCGGACGCCCTTATTTAATTCTTTTAGAAGAGATCGGAGTGAACGGGAAATGGCATCGGGGTGATGCTCCACATTTCCCTTATCAAAAACCGTCAAAGATCCGGGTTCTAGCTCCAAATATAATGCCCGGCCGCCCCGTTCGACGGGCAGAATTTCAGGTAGAAAGCCGTAATACTTCCTTTTCAAGACCTCTTCAATGGCTTGAGAAGGATCGCGGTGGACGAGATCCCAGAGATCCCCCAATGGATCTTCCCCCACGTGCACATCATTAAACGGTATTTGTTTCTCGCGGTGAAGCATGCGTACGCGGACCGCCTCTCCCACAGTCTGCGTTAGGTTATCGACGATACCCTCGAGAGTTTTCTCGCAGACCTCGACCTTCAAGTGCTTTACGAGATTTAACTCAAAACCACGAAGGCGCAGCTCGAGAGCCCGATCCACGGAAGAATCGATTTGGGTGATGGCATTACGAACTAGATTAAGCGCAAGGTGCGGCTCGCCTTCTAAGTGATGGACATATGCATAACGAAGGTTCAGTAGTGCCGTGTGCCTTCTATTTTTCGAGCCGTATGCAATTCGGCAGCACTCGTTCAATGCCTCTTTCGCTTCATTCACTTTGCCTTCGCGAATGTATGCCAGGGAGAGATCGAGAAGCAGGGTCGATTGCGTGTAGATGTCTTGTTTCGAGAGAATCTCCAAACGATCTTTTAAGCGGGAAACACTTCGATCTCCCTCGATTCCGAATTGCGTGCGGTAGCTCAAAACCGAAGACTGAATGGTTTCTCGAAGCCAACGAGCACCTAGCTGTTCCGCCAGATGTTCGGCTAGGCCTAGTGTTTTGAGGCCGTGACTCACTTGTCCCGTGAGAACTAGGGCATGCCCTTTCAAGTCGGCAGCGAAAGCACGCCCATATAAGAATTGCGCTTCCAATGCCGCTTCAAAACTTTTTTCCGCCGACTGAAGGGCCTGCTTCATCTGGCCCTCGAAGTAGTGGTAGAAGCCGAGTCCCTGGTATCTATAAAAGCGCGAGGTGGGGTCTGCCGCGACCTTCCGCGCTTTCACATTTTCAGCAAAGTACCCTCTGGATTTCTTGTAATAGGAGTGCCGGCAGAACCCTAGCCCGAGAAAAAAACGTGAAGCGACGGTTTGAGAAGGTGTCAGTTGGTTTTTGCGCAAGAGATAGGTCATCTCCGCTTCCTCTATCCTTCCTAGCATCACAAGTGCGCCTACAATGAATGGAAAATCCTCGATATCAAAGACGGGGGTGGGGGAATCGATCGTTCTTTCAACGACTTCCCTATGACTTCCCCCATAGAATAGCGGAGCAATAGAACCCATGCTGTCCTTCCAACCCTCTATCTTTAGTTATAACGAAATCCCGTCAAATCCCATCAAGTTTTTCTAGAGGGGGTTCGTGTAAACCCCCTTCGACCTGGTGCAGTCTTAGGATTGTGGAAACCTTACTTTAAGAAAAATAGGAGGATTGAATGGCTACGATAAAGAAAAAGTTAGGTCTGGGAATACTGCTCAGTTTGGTCTCAGGATTATCCGCGCAAGGGGCGCTTTTGCCGGTCTGCCAACGCACGACGCCAGTAAAGGCTTTTCTTGAACAAAACCTGCGTAAAACCTGCGAAAACATCACTGCCGACGACCTACTTACGGTGAAGAGAGTGGCGGTGGGGCACACCAACATTTCGCAGTTTCAAGCGGATGATTTTTCAGGCCTTGCGAATCTCGAAATTTTGAACATCCGAAGTAACCCCTACACCACGCTGCCGGAGGGGCTCCTCAAAGACCTCGTTCACTTGAAAACACTTGTTATCATAAGTGCGAGCTTGAGGTACTACCCGGACGATTTTCTGGCCTTCAACCCCGAAGTCGAAAGACTCCATCTCTTCGGCAATAAGGTGACGAGCATCTCGGAATCGATCTTTCGTCGGTTGGAGAATGCGAATCATCTTCAAGTTCTCGATTTCGACTTTGCATTGCAGGCGCCCGAAAAGGAAAGGCTTCAAAAAATGTTCCCGACGGGTGGTCCGGTGGATCTCTCTTTGATTGGAAGATAACTTATGGACCGGGCCCGTATGCCGGCGATGGCGCCGGGAAGAAGACATCCGGATTGGCAGGCGCTCTATGAAAGAGCGGTTGAAACAACACTCCCTTGGCACTTTCCGGCGCTAGACCCCGATGTGAAGCGAGAGCTTCAGGGGATTCGCCCGAAAGTGGGAACGCTCCTCGAAGTGGGCTGTGGCCTAGGGAATCAGGCCCATTACTTGCGAGAG